>JAUWHM010000024.1 GCA_030605915.1 Nitrospirota bacterium
TTCCCACATCGCCCTGAATTATACCCTATTGTAGACGCACCTGTCAAATAAATTGTCCAGTCTTTTCTTTCTGAGGCTGAAGAATGTAATCCAGGACAGAGTTCTGCCCCGAGAGACTTAAGAAAACAGGAAATAGGGAAGGGAGAGAGGGCTATGGCGGAGGGTGAGTTTCCTCATACCACGTTCTGGGACTTGGCAATTGGGCAAGAATCCTTCTGATTTCTCTTTCCTCAAAGACGATATTGATGATCTCCAATCTATCTCCACACTCTGGACAGCGAAGGGGATCTGCCTCATATATTTTCCAGACAAGATGCCGCTAGTTTCTGCCATAATGAGATTCATCGTCCTCAACTAACATAAACTCAGGAACCCTTTCCTTCTTCCTCATCCCTCTGCTTTTGTTAGAGCAAATTCCATAGTATCGAACCATCTGCTGACCAGCCTCAGGTATATGCTGGCAGAATCGGGCAATGAAATCCAGGACACTCATCCTTTCTCTATCCATCTCCTTTGTCTTATTGCCTGATGCATCACGCTTTCTGTATTCTATGGAGCTACTTCTATCAAAGAATAAAGAGAGAGTAGAAGGAGCCTTGATAGATAAAGAGGCTATCAGGTCCATACTCTGGTAATTAGTTAAATCAAGCCACTTTGAATTATACAGCAACTATTCCTTCAGAGCAAGAAAATTCGCCTCAAGAAAAAACCTCTTTTCAATTCCCACCCTTTGTGCTATCCTGTTACCGCACAGTGAAAGTGGTAGTAAAAGATGCCAGAAACGATGAAAGCAGCTTTTCTATATACAGATAAAGCGGAACATATGGGGATTGAAAATGTTCCAAAACCAGCCTGTGGACCAGGGGATGTCCTGGTAAAAGTTAATGCTTGTGCTATTTGTGGGACAGATGGGAGAATATATGAAGGAACAAAGGATGTTACCAGGGGATTTACGCCTCAGATTAGAGGATATGGCGAAGGTGGATTTATCATCGGCCATGAAATTGTAGGAATTGTAGAAGGAATTGGTTCCCAGGTTAAAAATCCTGAGTATAAAGTTGAAGACAAGGTTGTTTTAGTTACTTCAATAGGTTGTCAGAAAGAGGGGTGTAGAGCATGTCAGAGAGGAAACTATAATATGTGTCCTAATAATCGTCCTATTGGCTACTATTATCCTGGTGGTTTTGCTGAATATATATTAGTCCAGGACCAGGCTGTTAGACAGGGTGTTATAATACCTGTTCCAGAAGGTCCTCCGGTATCAGATGAACATCTCTCCATGGTGGAGCCACTGTCCTGTGTAATAAATGGTCAAAATTATTTGAACATTAAACAGGGAGAATATGCGACAGTTGCAGGGGCAGGTCCCATTGGTTTAATGCATGGCCTGTTGGCAAAAAGTAAAGGGGCAAAAGTTATATTGGCTGAATATTCTAAAGTCCGGCTGGCTATGGCCAAAGAGTTTGGTTTTGACCATTACATGGGCACTAAAGATACTGATTTAGTAGAGGGAGTATTAGACATAACTGGTGGTCAGGGGACGGATGTGGGAATAGTTGCTTGCTCCGTTAATAAGGTTGCCGAAGACCTTTTACGAGCAATGGCTATGAAGGGAAGGTTAAGCCTTTTTGCCGGACTGCCCAAACAGGATTCTACTTTAAAATTGGATGGAAACATTATTCATTATAAAGAAGTCTCTATTTATGGAGCATTTGCTTCTAACAGGCCACAGTTCGAAGAAGCTCTAAAGCTGATTACTTCAGGAAAAGTCCCTATGGATAGAATAGTTACCCATACTTTCCCATTGGAAAGAATAGTGCCTGCCATGGAAAAAATGTTAGATAAGGAGGGAAATGCCTTAAAAGTTGTCATAAAGGCTTAGGAAAGGGTAGAAAGTGGCATGGATAAAATTAGCTGTTTTATATCTCTCTACCCAAGGGGGGAGAGGGTAAGGGTGAGGGGGTAATTAAAATGTCATGGCTAAACTTGGAAGGGAAAATTGTAGTCATAACCGGTGCGGCCTCAGGAATTGGCAGAGAAATAGCTGCCGTATTTGCTGAGAACGGGGCTAAGGTTATTATAGCTGACCTAAGCCAGAAAGGCGAAGATGTTGTTAGTCAACTACCCGGAGGAAGGGAAAGACATTTATACATCCAGACTGATGTCACCAAAGTAGTTAGTGTTGAAGCAATGGTAAAGAAGACTATTGCTATTTGTAAGAGAATAGATATTTTAGTTAATAATGCGGGAATTCTTATACCAAGGTTGCTCGTTGACCCTGAAGATCCTAAAGGGAAATATGAGTTGCATGAAGAGGAATTCGACAGGATGACATCTATAAATCAAAAGGGCCCTTATTTATGCACACAGGCTGTAGTCAGAGAAATGATTGAAAGAAAAGTTAAGGGAGTAGTAGTTAATATCACCTCTGAATCCGGGTTGGAAGGGTCGGAGGGTCAAAGTTGCTATGCGGCTACCAAAGGGGCTTTATACGCATTCACCAGGTCATGGGCTAAAGAACTTGGAAAGTTCGGTATAAGAGTGGTTGGAGTGGCGGCAGGCATATTAGAAAAAACAGAACTGAGAACTTTAGAGTATGAGAAGGCTCTTGCTTACACAAGAGGGATAACAGTGGAGAAGCTCAGAGAAAGGTATGAAAAAGTATCGGTTCCATTAGGAAGGGCTGGAAGATTAAGAGAGGTTGCCAACTTAGTCTGCTTTTTAGCTTCTGATAAAGCAAGTTACACCACGGGAACAACATATAACATTTCCGGGGGAAAAACAAGAGCGTAAACAGTCAATCCTGAGATGGTCGGACCCGAATCTTTTAATGACAAGAAGAATTGGGTTGAGGGCTACACCTTTATGCCCTTCGCATTAAGTAAATCCATTAGAATCCATTTCCAATTTGTTTCATCTTTTGATTGACAGCGCGGCAGGGCTGTGGTATACAACCTTAGAAAGGAGGGCGACGGAATGAACGTAGCATTATTAGAGACGGAACTTGTCAGTCTGGAAGAAGAAATCAAGTGTGTGGTTTTTAGAGAAGAGCAGAAAACTGGGTTCCAAAGCGCGTGAAATCCTAAAGGATGACTCGCAACAACTGGTTATTCCCTCGATTGTTCTTGCAGAAATCAAATATCTTGCCTTTAAGGGCAAAACAAAGCTTTCTCTAAATGAAGTGTTGGAAGTTATTCAGGATGACGATAGGTGTGTAGTTTATCCTCTGGATTCTAATGTGATAGAGATTATGCCTCCCGCCCTTGATATTCATGATGGCATTATTTGTGGCACAGCTCTTTTATACCGTGACATTCTCCAGCAGCAGGTATGTTTAATAACAAGGGATGATGAAATAATAAAATCTGGCCTCATAAAAACTGTTTGGTAGAACAGATTCAATTTCCCGCTGATACTCCACTGAATCTGACCTGCGGTAACAGCGGTCCCAAACCAGGTGTTGTTTTCACCCATGCGGCCAGTGGTGCTATTTCCCAGTACGGGCGCCTGATGCATATAAATGTTGGAACCTGGCCAGACAGGGGAGCCAGGCCGAAGATGACTAAAGAGACAGCTTCCGCTCTTGTTGATTTGTTTGTTTCAACCAGTAGTGCAAATGCAGTTTTGCAACTTGTCCGCAGGGTGATAAAAACCTGCAATAGCAAATTGAAGGGGCAGAAAACCTATAAAAAAACTATACCAGGAAAGTATACAGCGGAGCACGGTGAAACACAGCCGAAGCAGTGCCTTCGGCTGTATGATGAACGAAGTGAGGAATTTTCTTGTAATAGTCTATACGGGGTGTAGCGCAGTTTGGTTTAGCGCGCTTGCTTCGGGAGCAAGAGGTCGGCGGTTCAAATCCGCCCACCCCGACAGCTTAGCTCGCATTTACAAAAGAGATTGAGAGATGCAAATAGGAGTAATTGGATCCAGCCAGTGTTCTCCTGAAATAGCTGAGATGGCTGAGAAGGTGGGGGAGGAAATTGCTAAGGCAGGGGCGGTGCTTGTCTGCGGCGGCTTAGGAGGAGTGATGGAAGCGGCTGCCCGGGGAGCAAAGAGGGCGGGAGGTAAAACAATTGGAATACTGCCCGGATTTAGTAAAGAGGAAGCCAATAGATACATAGACTTCTTCATCGTCACTGGATTGAGTCAGGCCCGTAACGCAGTTGTGGTTAGGTCCTCAGATGCAGTAATCGCTGTGGAGGGTGGATTTGGCACTCTATCCGAGATCGCCCTTGCCTTGAATATAGGTGTCCCGGTAATTGGAATAAACACCTGGGAGTTGGAGAGGCGAGGGGAGAAAGCTAAAGAGATAATCAGGGTCAGGACTCCACAAGAGGCAGTGAGGAGAGCTATGGAAACTGCTGAAGAAAACATAAAATAAATGGTCGCTGTCCCTATTTAACATGGAAGATAAAGAGAAAAAAGAAGCCGAATCCTTACCGGCCATTCCTGAGGAGAGGGAGATTGTTGCCCAGAAGGGTTATGATCCCGCTAAGGTAATAAACCTATCGAAGAGAAAACTCCGTCTTTTTGCCCGCGGGGTCGATAAATTTCAATTAGGCATGAACCAGGAGAAGTGGATCGAAGAGAAAGCTTGTTTCTCTTTGAAACG
>JAUWHM010000074.1 GCA_030605915.1 Nitrospirota bacterium
AAAGCTGTGTCCCTTCTAACTGCACAGCATTCAGCAGCCGGCAAAGCTCCTTGTTAGTTTCAGTGCTGATCCTCCCGGCTCTTCGATCCGTTATTCTGCCTTCTTCATCAACGGTAGCAAAATTTATCCTGGCGGCTATATCATCTGGCTCCAGATCCAGTCCTATGCCCGCGGCAGCCAAAGCACCTCGCCCAATCTGAAACTCCAGAGGATGGTAGCCGAGGAGGGCTAAGTGGGCTGGACCACTTCCGGGAGTAACTCCTCGAGCAATTGGGTCGATCATCCCGCATATTGACTCACGGGCCAGGGTATCTAAATTGGGAGTAGCCGCTTTCTCCAGCTCAGTGCTTCCTTCGCTTGCCTTACGGCACTGCCTGAGAATCGGCACTGCTTTGCGGTGCTTCGGCTGTGCAGCACTCTTACATGCCTCACCCGGCAATCCTCCTAAACCATCGATGACGAGGAGAACTATCTTAGATCTGGTGGAGACGGCTATATCCTTCACCAGGTCTTGCAGGTCGGGACTAAACCTCTTCATATCTTCTTTCTCTCTGCCTTGCCTTCAGAAGCTTTCGGCGCTTGCGCTGGCTGGGTTTCTCATAGTGCTCATGCTTCTTTATCTCCCTAAGAAGTCCTTCCTTATCCATCTTCTTCTTAAAGCGCCTTAAGGCCTTCTCCAGTGGCTCACCCTTTCCAACTTTTATTATAGACACTACATTTTTTCACTCCTTTCCTTTCGGCGCATTATACCTCAGGCCGAAGACTCTGTCAATCAGAAATTATCCTTAACATACTGAACCGCATTTTTAAAAATTTGCAGACCATCTCCATACGCTGGAATCTCCGCAACCTGCCTTTTGAGCCTTTCCCCTTCTCTTGTCCAGTTGGGATGGTTGGTAAAATATAGATATCTCTCTGGATGGGGCATCATGCCAAATATTCTCCCGGTAGCGTCACAGATGCCCGCAATGTCATTCAGAGAGCCATTTGGATTATATGGGAATTTACCGTTGGCCGCCTGACCATTCGGATCAACATATTTAAAGACTATCTGACCACCCTCTTCCAGCCTTTTTAAGACATCATCCTGAGCAAAGAACTTCCCCTCGCCATGGGCCACTGGAAGATAAAGCCTCTTGATTCCCCTGGTAAAGATGCACTTATCATCTTCAGCTCTCAAGTTGACCCATCTATCTTCAAACCTACCCGAATCGTTGAAGGTAAGAGTAGCACGTTGCCTTTTATGGTCTCCGTCAAAACCGGGCAGCAGGCCAGATTTGACCATTACCTGGAAACCATTGCAGATTCCAATCACAAGTTTCCCCGCCTCGATGAATCTGCGCAGCTCCTCCCCTAAATAGGTCTTTATCTTGTTAGATAAGACCTTTCCTGAGGCAATATCATCTCCATAAGAGAACCCTCCCGGAAGAGCTAAGATCTGATAGTTAGCCAAACTCTCCTGCCCGGATATTAAGTCATTTATGTGCACTCTCCTGGCCTCAGCTCCTGCCAATCTGAAAGCCGCCTCCGTCTCCCAGTCGCAGTTAATACCATAACCTATTAAGACTAAAGCTTTTACCTTTTTCATCTCACCATCTCAAGGTCTTCTTATAAGCTTCCTTCAATTCGTCAATATTCTCTTTTATAAGGATATTATCATTTAGTCCCCTAACGGTGAATTCTCCATCGCCGGTTACCTGACCAATAGGAGCGAAGACATTTCCCCTCATAGTAGCTTCAAATTCTTCCTTCTTCTGCGGGGAGACGGTAACTATGAACCTACCTTGAGATTCTGAGAAGAGCACTGTGTCATTCCTTCCGAGCTTATCCATTGGCACCTTGGCTAAGTCCACATCCATCCCCAGGCCACCCGCAAAGGCAGTTTCTGCCAGAGCTATCCCTAAACCGCCGTCCGAGAGGCTGTGCGCTGAGGCAACCAGTCCCCTATTTATCGCCTCACTGAGGGCTTGATATAATTTGCTTGCCCGGCGAACATCGACTTTTGGAACCTTATTCCCGATGAACCTTTTACCAGTAAGCTTCTCCCCCATGAGAGCATAGTATTCTGAGGCCCCTAATTCGTCCTTAGTCTCTCCTAAAATATAGACTAAATCCCCGGGCATCTTGGCATCCATGGTCACACATTTGCGGACATCCTCCACTATCCCTAAGGCTGAGATCAATAAAGTAGGAGGAACGGATATTTTAACCGGCCTATTCTGGGCATCAAATCCATTGAAGTCATTGAACATGCTATCCTTCCCGGAAATAAATGGTGTTCCAAAACCAGTGGCGCAGTCATAACAGGCCTGACAGGCCCTCTTAAGTTGAGCCAGTCTCCCCGGCTCATTCGAACTCGACCAGCAGAAGTTATCCAGGAGAGCTATTCTCTCTAAGGTGCCACCGATAGCAATGACATTTCTCACGGCTTCATCAATGCAGCAAGCGGCCATGTGGTAGGTATCTATATCGCTGTAGTTTGGCTTTATAGCGGT
>JAUWHM010000088.1 GCA_030605915.1 Nitrospirota bacterium
GGCAAGACGACAGAGGATAAGGTAAAATTCACTGTCATTAAGGTGGACTCAGTCAGTGCTGACTATGCTACGCAGATTACCGATGTTATAGGTGACCAGGACATCCTTCATTTTGTCGGGCCCAAGGGGACAGGTGATATAACTCTAACGGCAACGGTGACCCCCAATACCCAAGCAGTAAAGGACAATATTAGTTGGGAAGGAGCAACTGAGGACCCAAGCGACCCCCTCAAGGCAACGGTGTCAAGAACAGCCGCTACGAGACATACTGTCAAGATAAAACTTGACAACGGGCAGGAGCTGAAGGAGTTGAGAGTTTGGGTGGTTTGGGCTTCGGGGTCCGGGAATAATACAACGGCTGTGCACATTGTTCGTGGTCAAGTCACAGATCAGCACAGCCCACCTCAAACCGGTCCAGGAACTGGGGTGAGCGCAGGCTGGGAATTTGAATTCACCATTACGCCACTCACTATGCTTACTGACGCCAATCGTCCAGACTTCACAGATGGTAAGGCTGGAGATCCACCAGCGGGGACACATATTACTACTGGAAATCCTCTGTCTGGTGGCGCAACACTAAAGTGGGATGTCTCAAGGCGGATGCGCGTTAGGGCACTCTCGCCCAACGTTGGCACAGTCTGGTTTGATGATCCAGGTGGAGCGATCTTTGATAACCTCCCAAATGCAAATCTCATCCAGGAGAGTTATCCTGGTGATACCGTTAAAGGTAATGATGACACGTCGACTGGTGATGAGGATAATACGCCAGATGCCAACGGCAAAGTATCCTCCGAGGACTCACCCACGTGCCCCGCTCTTAGGGACGTAGCTGGCGGAGTAGGGGACACCGTTGAGCTTCGCCTTCAGTTTGGGGAATTCCTCCGCCTGGAGATTGAAGGAACCTGGACAAAGGTCTCGGATTTCTACAATTGGCGGATGCACGGAAAACTTGAGAAAGGCGCCACAGACAAGTATATCACTACGGGCGCAGATGGGGTTTGTAACACCACAAAGGCTGGAGATGATGTCCAAGATATACCTGTTAATCAAGGAAAACCTAACACTATTATCATCACTGCTGGACCTAACCAAACACTGGATACGACGGCGGCCGGTGATGACCAAGTCAGCGGGAATACTATTATCTCTGGAGCGAACGGTATCGCAAACACGACAGCTTCAGAAGACGATGTGCAGGTCATTGCGGTTAACAACGGTGAGTCCTACACAGTATGTGTGTCAGCAGGAGCCAATGGTCAGATCGATACAAACCCTGCAGGTGATGATGAGGCTGAAAGATGGTGGGTCGATGACGGTTCAGTTTCCGACGCCACCAATAACGGATGGTAATGGTTTACACCGTGTTCTTGCGTCACAGGTGTGCTTTTTATACTTTGAACCCACTTGGGAAGGGAGGTAATAACAATGAGTATGAAAGTTGTGCTGATATCGCTGAGTTTATGTATGATTTGCACTTGCGTGGCAATGGGAAGCTCTGTGGCTGACAAAAAGGAAAATGCACTTAAGGACTTAATAGCTGAGCTCGAATCGCCCGAGCTTAAGGAAAAAGCTGTAGAAAAATATAAGGACATCTTAGATCGTGATTTCGAAAAAAGAGCAAAGCCAGCCGTAGACTTTTTTTACAGTTTAAAGGCGAAATGGGTGCTTATCGTTGCACTCGACAACAAGAACTATCAGATTAATGCTTATGCGGTGCAACGTCTTAAGGAGATCATTACAGCCGAGAAAAAAGAAAAGGAGGCTGTAGTTGATGATGAGCTTGTGGTCAAAGATCTCACTAAAAGGCTCAAAAAAGCGTGCACTTTGAAGGCGGGTGGAGCGGAGGTACACATCCATAGAAGGAAATATAAAAAGGGAATTGTTGATATTCTAGAGAAGGTGATAGGCACAGATTTTGGAGAAATCGACATAAAACATGAAGAGGATATTGCTGTCGTTCTTCAGAAAGCAAAGGAATGGCTTCATCAAAAAGAGTTGACTAAATAAAAGTAAAAGGGAACGGTTCTCTTTTCTCTATAAGCTGAGGCAAACGCCTCAGCTTTTTTGCTGTCTAATCTGATTAAGCTCAGTCGCCCCGCCAGGGCGGGTCTCCCTCACAAAGAAATATGCAAGCCAAAGTCCGCAGGTGAGGACAAAGTCGATCCTGCCTTCATTGTCTTCAAGTAGTTTCCCAGCAAGTAGAGTCATAGGTAATGCCAAAGGTATCTTCTCAACCAGTGTCGTCGGTAATATGCTTTAATAGGGAATCAGGCAGGCAAGGTCAGACCTGTCTGGCTGCCTGCGTGCCCTGGGGGGCACGGCAATCGGCAGCCACTACACTAACCCTTCCTTGAAATAATTCCTTGCATAACCACTTAAACTAATATAAAATCATAGCCAGAAAGAGGATGTAAAACTCTCAACATGAAATCTTTATGCCCATCAGCCCATCTAAAACGCTCATTTAGCGCGTTTTAGCCTAATTGGAGGTAATGACCAGCCCAAGCAGTAAACAAGCAATGCCCTGAAACTAAGCAAAACCCCACTTTCAGAGCCACAATTTCCAACCCCCATTTTTTCGCCTAATTCTTTAATTTTTTTTACCTATAGAATCTTTTTCTACTATGGTTCCCAAAGAGGCAAAATTATAATCTTAGCAATCACTCCACATCCTTGACACAAAATCTCCAGGCCACTCTCTAACTCAAAAATTTTCACTCATAGAAAAAAATCCTTGCCAAAATAAGCAAATCTGCGTTATTATACTAAAAATCGCTATGGAATAGATAACTACCAATATAAGGAAATCATGAATTATCAGGAGTTCTTAGCAAAATTAGGAAAGGGCAAAGTAGAGCCAATTTATCTCTTCTCCGGTGAAGAAGACTTTCTGCAAGAGGAAGTTTTAAAGAAATTAAAGGCTTATCTCCTCAGCTCGGAGACGGCCGATCTCAACTATCAACTCTTCTACGGAAGGGAAGCCAAGGGGGGAGAGATTACTGAGACTGCTTCAACGCTTCCCTTTACCTCCGAGAAGAGATTGGTAGTAGTAAAAGAGGCTGACAGGTTAGGAGTATCCGATAAAGAAGAGGTCATAAGGTATGCCCAGGCTCCTTCTCCCTCAACCTGTTTAGTCCTCATGGGCTCCAAATTTGATCGCCGGGGCAGGTTCTACAAGTCAGGGAAAGAGGTCTCCTTCAAGCCAGTTTATGAGAAAGACCTCATCAATTGGATTATCTTCAGGGGCCGGGAGAGAGGAAAGCGGATAGCTCCCCGAGCCGCCTTTGAACTTAAGGAGAGGGTGGGTAAAAATTTGAGAGAACTGGACAGCGAACTCTCCAAGCTCCTCATCTATGCTGGTGATAAAAAGGAGATCGGGGCAGAAGATGTAAGGGCCTTGGTGGGAGAATCCAAGGAAGTGAGGACTTACCACTTAACAGAAGCTATCGGTGAGAAGAAGACCGATAAAGCTCTCAAGATGCTGAGGAAGCTGCTGGAAGAGGGAAGAAAAGCCCCTGAGATAATTGTATTCATTACCTATCAGATGAGGAGAATGGCCAGGGCTAAGGCCAGACTAAATAGGGGAGAGGTTTGGGATGAGGTGCTTGAGTCCTTAGAGATACCTACCTTTTTGTGGAAAAGATTTATCGCCCAGATAAAGAATTTTTCCCCTCAAAAGTTGAGGGAAAACTTCTACCATCTGCTCCAGGCCGACCTTCAGTCAAAATCAGGCAGATTAACTCCCCGTTTGGTTCTTGAACTCCTGGTAATTAAGCTATGTAGTTGAAACAGTTGGGAGTTTATTCACTTTCTTGGCTAAACGGGACTTGCGGCGCCGAGCCGTATTCTTATGGATTACCCCCTTAGAAGCAGCTCGCTCTAAAGCTCGGGTAACTTTGACCAAAATAGCTTTTGCCTCTTCAGACTTCTTAAGGTCAATAGCTCGGTGAAGGTCCTTCACCAGTGCCTTCAGAGCCGCCTTGACTCTCAGATTCCTGGCCCGACGCAGGCGATCCGTCTTTAACCTCTTCTTAGCCGACTTGGTTGCTGGCATACTGATTCCTCCTATGGATATTCTTATATCACATCATGCAAAAGTTGTCAAATGCTTTAGGATTTGTTATTATGAAACCACAGATGGACACAGGTACACACAGATTAAAGAACAATATGATTTTTGGCTTTCTGTTAATCTGCGGTTAAAAAAGAAATGAAAATGTCGGGAGAGGAGAGATTGGCTAGATCTGCTGGTGGAATTGGTTTGGCCACCCTGGCTAGCCGCATCTTAGGCTATCTGCGCGATATGCTCATTGCCTCCCATTTCGGGACGGGTATCTATGCCGCTGTCTTCATAGCTGCCTTCCGCATCCCCAACCTGTTTCGCCGCCTCCTGGGAGAAGGAGCCCTCTCTGCCAGCTTCATTCCCGTCTTCACTGATTATTTAACTAAAAGGGGTAAGGAGGATGCCTGGCGGCTGGCTATAGTTGTCTTCAACCTTTTAGCCATAACCTTAGCTGGGTTAACCCTTCTGGGAAGCTTAGGAGCCCCCCTCTGGGCCAAATTAATAGTTCGCGGTTTCCCCTTGGAAGAGAAGGAGATGGTGGCTCGCATCTTAAGAATTCTCTTCCCTTATGTTTTCCTCATCGGGATAGCTGCTCTTTTTGGGAGTATTCTCAACTCCTTGAAGCATTTCGCTGCTCCTGCCCTCTTTCCAGCCATCCTCAACCTGTCCATGATCACTGCCCTTCTCCTCTATGTTAAGCCGGAAAGCGAGGAAGGAATTCGGACATTAGCTCTGGCAGTGCTGGTAGGCGGACTGGGTCAGCTCCTCATCCAGGTTCCAGTGCTCATAAGAAAGGGGATGCCATTTAAGTTAAGGTTTCTTTTCAAGCATCCAGCGGTAAATAGGATAATCCTCCACATGGGGCCGGCAGTGGTGGGAGTAGCTGTCTACCAGATAAATATCTTAGTTGATACTATCTGCGGCTCATATAAGTCCATTGTAGGCGAGGGAGCTATCCCATCTCTCTATTTTGGTGCCCGGGTGATGCAGTTGCCTCTGGCCATCTTTGCCACAGCTATGGCCACCGCTGTCTTCCCGACCATGGCTGGCCAGGTTTCCCGGGAAAGGATGGAGGAACTGAAGGGAACTCTTCTCTTCGCCTTAAGGTCGGTATTCTTCCTCATCGTCCCCGCTTCGGTTGGGTTGATGGTTCTGAGAAGACAGATAATCTCCCTCCTCTTTGGGTGGGGCGCCTTTGACCTCGCCTCCACCGAGAGCACAGCTACCGCTCTTCTTTATTATTCTATTGGACTTTTTGCCTATGCCGGAGTGTTAATAGCCAGCCGGGTCTTCTACTCTATACAAGATATGAAAACTCCGGTCAAGATAGGATGTGTGGCCATGGTGCTAAACATAATTCTTAATCTTGTTCTAATGCACCCTCTGAGGTTGGGAGGATTGGCTCTGGCTACCTCAGTATCGGCACTAATAAACCTGATTCTTCTCCTTTATGTATTAAGCAGAAGAATAGGGAGAGTGAACAGGAGGGCTATTTTTAACTGCCTCTTGCGCATTACCTGGGCTTCCCTTCTCATGGGTTTCGTCTGCTATCTGGTAGCCGGGGCATTTATGGTGGAACCGGGCACAGCCAGCATATCTCAGAAATGCCTCCAGGTATTTATACCCATCTTAGCCGGAATAATAACCTTTCTCCTTATCTCCTTCTCCTTCAGATTTCAGGAAGTAAAGTTTCTCAAACGCATAATCCTCAGGGGGAACAGAAAGCCTAATCTATCAAGCGATACTTGATGAGGCAGCCAAGGGCTACCAGGCCGTCCTTCCAGGAAACCTTCTTCCCTTCCCGGTATTCCCGGCCGGTGTAGGAGATGGGAACTTCGTAGACTCTATGTCCTCCCTTAAGGACTTTAGCTGTTATCTCCGGTTCAAAATTAAATCTATTTGATTTAATCTTCATCTCTTTAATGAGGTCAGACTTAAAGACTTTATAACCGGTCTCCATATCGGTCAAAGTGGTATCGAAGAGAATATTGGTTATAAGGGTGAGCAGTTTATTGCCCAGGCTGTGCCAGAATAACATAGCCTTGTGTTCTCCTAAAAAACGACTGCCGTAGACCACTTCCGCTTTCCCTGTGAGGATGGGCTTCAGCAGACGAGGGTAGTCCTCGGGGTCGTATTCTAAGTCAGCATCCTGAATGATGACTATATCTCCGGTCACTTGGATTAGCCCGGTCCGGATGGCTGCACCTTTACCCGTGTTCTTGGAATGGTAAATCTTAACTGTCTCTTTATTGGAGTAATGTTGAAGCACTGTTTTGGTTCCGTCATCGGAACCATCATCAACCACGATTATCTCTTTCTCCCAGGGGACAGCTTTCACCTTCTCTAAAATTTTCAAGATAGTCTCTCTTTCATTGTAAACGGGAATGATGATGGAAAGTTTCATGTTGGGTAACGAGAGTTAATCCTGACATAATTTTCTGAGAGGTCGCAGGTCCAGATGGTAGCCTCTACCCCAAAGGGCACAGGCCCTTTTCTTAGATTCAGGTCTACGGTAATCTTGATTTCGGGCTCAGCCATTATTTTTTTTATTTTTGCCTGGTCAAATTTTTTTTCTCTTCCATGTTTAACTATCAGCTCCTTGCCCAAGTGGATGTTCACCTTTCTTTCATCTACCTCAACCCCAGCCTGACCGAGAGCGGCCATGATTCTTCCCCAGTTTGGGTCCTGGCCATAGAGAGCGGTCTTAACTAAATTTGAATTGGCAATGGAGGAGGCCGCCCTCTTTGCCTCCTGGAAGTTTTTAGCATTCTTTACCCTCACCTCTACGAATTTTGTTGCTCCTTCCCCATCAGCTACGATCATTTTAGCTAAGTAGAGGCTAACCCAGTCCAGGGCTTCCTGGAAACGGCAGAAAGCTTCCCCGCTACCTGTTATCTCATCATTTTTAGCTAAGCCATTAGCTAAAATAACCACCATATCATTGGTGCTCATGGCCCCGTCAATGGTAATGGAATTGAAGGATTTATCTGCTGAATCCCTTAAGGCTTTTCTCAGTGCTTGCTTAGAAATAAGGGCATCGGTGGTGAGGAAAGCCAACATGGTGGCTAAATGAGGTGATATCATCCCCGCTCCTTTAGCTATCCCTCCTATTTTTATCTCCTTCCCACCGAGTTGTATTTTCACTGTTATCTCTTTCATTGAACTATCGGTAGTCATGATGGCCTGAGCCACCCCAGTTCCTCCTTGACTACTAAGTGATGGAACTAATTTCCTGATTCCCCTTTCCACCCTGTCTATAGGTAAGGGCTTCCCGATTATCCCGGTGGAGGCAACCAGGATATCTTCTTCTTTGATTCCCAACTGCCGAGCAGTGAGTTTTGCCATTAGACGGGCATCCTCCAATCCCTTCTTACCGGTACAGGCATTGGCATTGCCACTGTTAACGATAATCGCCTGCGCTTCGCTGTTCCTGAGATGGTCTTTAGTAATGGTGAGAGGAGCCGCCCAGATGCGGTTGGTGGTGAAAAGGGCGCTCGTGCGAGCGGGGACATCTGAGTAGATGAGGGCTAAGTCTTTTCTTCGCTTCTTGATTCCACAGTTAACTGCGGCGGCCTTAAAGCCTTTG
>JAUWHM010000082.1 GCA_030605915.1 Nitrospirota bacterium
TCACCGAGCGCAAGAAGGCGCAAGAAGTATTGGAAAGCTATTCCAGGCAGCTTGAAAGAAGCAATAAAGAGTTGGATGATTTTACCTATATTGTATCCCACGATTTAAAAGAGCCATTAAGGAGCATAGATGCCTTCTCTAAGTTTATAAGTGATGATTACAAAGACAAATTGGACGATGAAGGGAAAGATTACCTTGGGCGCATAAGAGCCAATGCCACCAGGATGCAACGTCTTATTGAAGACCTCCTTGAGATTTCACGCATCGAAAGAAGGACAAATAGTTTTGCGGAATTCGAAGCAAAAGAATTCTTAAATGAAGTTAATCTCAGGCTTGAGTACGCAATAAAGGAAAAGAATGCCAAGATAGTTGCCCGAGATAAATTGCCAAAAATCTTTTGTGATCACGTAAGACTCACACAAGTATTTATCAATCTGGTCTCCAACGCCATCAAGTTTAATGATAAGCCAAAGCCCCGCATAGAAATCGGGTGTAACGCAAAGGGCAAGTTTTATGAATTCTATGTTAAGGATAACGGACCCGGAATAGAGGAGCGATATTTTGGGAAGATATTTGAGATTTTTCAAAGACTGGGCAAAAGAGAAGACCATGAAGGAACCGGAGCGGGCCTGACCATAGTAAAGAAGATAGTCCAGATGCACAGAGGCAGGATATGGGTAGAATCCAAAATAGGAGAAGGCACAACATTTCATTTTACTATACCTAAGAGAAAAGAGTTTATTTCAGGCAGGAAAAAGATTGGTGAGATTCTAATGGAAAAGAAACTGGTAAGCAAACAGGATATTCAAGAAGCACTGAAGGAGCAACAGGTCAAATGACCATACAATTTACATTCACTTCGTTCCGTAAATTGTGGTCTCATTAAAGGAGGATAAAAATGGCGGAGGGAGAAAAGGTAGTCAGGATATTGCTGGTCGAGGATAACCCCGATGATGTTCGTATAACTCAAAGGGCGCTAAAAGAGGCAAAGGTTATCAATCAACTTTGGGTGGTAGGGGACGGACAGGAAGCATTGGACTTTCTGGAGCACAAGGGACAATATCAGGATAAATCTACTAGTCCGAAGCCAGGGCTGATTCTCTTGGATATCAATCTGCCCAAGGTTAACGGCCTGGAAGTTTTAAAGAAGATAAAAGAAAGTCCCGATTTAAAAAAAATTCCTACTGTGATGCTCACCGTATCCAGAAGGGATGAGGATGTGGTAAAAGGCTATAACAGCGGTTGTAACAGTTTTATCCAGAAGCCGGTTGAGTTTGAGAAATTTGTAGAAGTGGTCAAGCAGATAGAGTTGTACTGGGGTCTGTTGAATATTCCTTCACCCAATTGCTTACAATAGAAACTAATCATGTGATGGTAATGTTAAATTAAGAAGGCGTAGCTTATGCCAATAAGAATATTATTAATCGATGATGATTCAGACCATGTTTTGCTTGTTAAAAGGATACTAAAGAAGGCAGATGAGGTGTATCAGCTAGATTGTGCGAGTGATGGAAAAGAGGGATTAGACAAACTCTCCAGTGAGGATTACGATTTGGTCCTCTGCGACTACCGCCTCCCCGGCTTAACTGCTCTGGATGTAATAAGGGAGATAAGACAAAGAGGTGGGGATTTACCCGTTATCGTAGTCACCGCCTCAGGGAGTGAAAAGATAGCAGTAAGTTTGATGAAAGAAGGTGCCTATGACTATATAGTAAAAGATGATTCGTACCAGGATACACTGCCTGCGGTTATTGAGAAGTCCATTGAGAGATACAACATTAACAAAGCGAAAGAGAGAGCGGAAGAGACATTAAAGAGGAGGCTGAAGGAACTGTCCTTCTTACATGCGACCAGCACCATCATCAGTTCATCCTTAAACTTGAAACAGATGCTGGCTAGCGTTTTCAGCAAGGCTGCAGAGGTGTTTGAGGCCGAAACTGGCTCGCTGATGCTGCTCGATGAAAAGGGTGAATTTCTAACCATTAAGGCTTCCCACGGTCTGAAGAAAGGGGTCGTCAGCCAGACCAGAGTGAAAGTAGGAGAGGGAATCTGCGGCTGGGTGGCCCAGATCGGCCAGCCTCTCCTCCTTAAAAATGGGGTAATGGATGCTCGATTTAAGCCAGTTGTAGGAAAGCCAGAGATAAGGCATGCCATCTGCTCCCCCTTAAGGTATAAGGACGAGACGATAGGGGTGATTAACCTGAATAGAGAGGCATCCCCCAAACCCTTCACCAGAGACGACCTCGACCTACTCTCCACCATAGCTTATGAGACAGCCACTGCTATTCAGAATATCAATCTCTATAACGACTTGAGAACTACCATCAGCGAACTACGACAAGCCAATGAAGAGATAAAACAGGCTCAGGATCAGCTCATCCAATCTGAGAAAATGGCCTCCTTAGGGCAATTAGCAGCCAGTGTAGCCCACGAACTTAACAATCCCCTGGCCATCGCTGCCGGCCGGGCCGAGCTTCTCCTGATGGTTGGAGATAACAACCAAGAAACCATCAAGACTCTCAAGATTATCCATGAGCAGACCGCTCGTGCCTCAAAGATCGTTGACAACCTTCTGCAGTTCTCGCGGCAGCACAAACAAGAGGTTGAACCCATTGACGTAAACCCGGTTATAGAAAAAGCAGCTTCTCTCATCGAACATCAAATGTCCTTAGAGAATATCCAGATATGTAAAGAGCTCAAAAGGGAACTTCCCAGGATAATGGGCGACTCCAACCAGCTTCAGCAGGTCTTCATTAACCTGATGACCAATGCCTGCCAGGCTATGCCCGAGGGAGGCAAATTAACCATCAGCACTGCTCTCTATGATGGATCCCTGGTCATTAAATTCGCTGATCCCGGGCGTGGCATACCCGAGGAGAATCTCAACAAACTATTTGACCCTTTCTTTACCACTAAAGAATCTGGAACCGGTTTAGGGCTGTCCATCACTCACGGCATCATCAGGGCTCATAACGGCACCATCAAGGTGCAGAGCCAGGTGGGTCAGGGGACTACGTTCACTATAAAGATTCCTGTCATAAAGGAAGATTCACTGAAGGAGGGACTAAAGTGAAGAATATCCTGATAGTTGACGACGAACTGGAAATGCGGGAGCTTCTCTATGACATCCTTACCCGCAAGGGATACGAAGTCTCAACCGCCCCCAGCGGTGAAGAAGCTCTCTCCTTAATGCAGAAGGAAAGGCCAGAACTCATCATCCTTGATATAAAGATGCCGGGCATGGATGGCATCCAGACCCTAAAGAAGATAAGAGGCTTTGACGATAAAGTAGACGTGGTCATGCTCACCAGCGTGGCTACCGACGAACTGGAGAAGGAAGCCAGGGAGATCGGTGCCTCCGATTTCCTGCGCAAGGGTCTGGGAGTTGAACTATTCATGAAGATGATAGCCAAACTCTTAGAAAAGAAAGAAGCTATCCCTGAGGTAGAAGGTGAACAGAGAGGTAAAATTCTGATTGTGGACGATGAGCCGGAAATATGCTCGTTGCTAAGTGACTTTCTCGCCAAAAAAGGTTTTCAGGTGATAGTGGCCATCAGTGGCCAGGAAGCTATCTCCCTGGTTAAAAAGGAAAAGCCGCAGCTCGTTCTCCTGGACATCAAGATGCCCGGCATGGATGGTATCCTCACACTCAAGAAGATCAAGGAAATTGACAAAGAGATTGGCGTCATCATGATCACCGCCGTCCAGGATACGGAGTTAGCTAACCAAGCCATAAATCTGGGTGCCTACGACTACATCGCCAAACCTTTTAACTTCGAGTACCTGGAGACCAGCGTCTGGTCCAAGATCTGGATGATGACCTAATAAAGTCCGATCCATAAATTTGCCCGTCCGCATCTTCACTAATCCTCAAAAAAATCATTGACCTACCTCAAGCCTGATACTATAATAAGAATGCCTTCCCTTTGTCATTTTGTCTGGTTGCTATTTTGAGAGAATTAAGCAAGGAGGAGTAGAATGACACTTAAGGAATTTCATGCCGAGATAAAGGATTGTCAGAAATGTTCCCTCGGCCGTTCCAGGACAAATCTAGTCTTTGGAGCGGGCAATGAGAAAGCTGACATTCTCTTCGTGGGAGAAGCACCTGGCTACTATGAAGACCAACGAGGAGAGCCATTCGTGGGAGCGGCCGGGAAACTTTTGACTGAGCTTCTCACGAAAATTGGACTTAAGCGCTCAGATGTCTACATTGCCAATATTCTCAAATGTCGCCCTCCGGAAAATCGGGATCCCAGTCGGGAAGAAGTGGAAGCATGCACACCGCACCTACTAAAACAGATTGAAATCATCAAGCCCAAAGTAGTCTGCACGCTGGGAAACTCTGCCACTCAGACCATTCTTGACAAGCGCGTCCCCATTACCAAGGTAAAGGCCAAAGCAACTCAGGTGAAAGACTTCCTGGTCTTCCCCCTCTATCACCCGGCCGCGGCCCTACACCAGGGCTGGATGAGGGGGCCATTAGAGGAAGATTTTCAGAAGCTGAAAGAATTTTTAGCTTCAGAGGTGAAGCCCAAGCCACTGCTGAAGGAGGCAGAACAGTTAGACTTGTTTTAAATTAAATAAGTTTCGGTATTACACCTTAGCCTTGCTATTAAGAGAAATGCGCAATTCAGAGATAGCCCTAATCTTCAACCAAATTGCCGATATTTTAGAGATAAAGGGGGAGAATCCCTTTCGGGTGCGGGCTTACCAGAAGGTAGTGCGGGTCTTAGAGAGCCTGGCGGAAGAGGTGGAAGAAATATATCAGACAAGGGAACTAAAGAATATCCCGGGAGTGGGGGAGGGTATTGCCAGGAAGATAGAGGAACTCCTTACTACCGGAAAACTCCAATACTATGAGGAGTTAAAAGAGTCCGTTCCCTCTGGACTGGTAGAGCTTCTCAGCATCTCTGAGGTTGGACCCAGGACCGCCTCTCTGCTCCATAAAGAGTTGGGGATAAAGAGCGTCAAAGATTTGGAGAAAGCCGTCAGGAAGCATCGGATTAAGGACCTACCGGGGATGGGAGAGAAGACGGAGGAGAACATCCTGCGAGGAATAGAGCTCCTGAAGCGCAGGAAAGGAAGAATGCTTCTGGGTAAAGCCTATCCTCTGGCTCAGTCCATTATTGACTCTCTGAAAAAACTTTCTGAGGTGGATCGGATAAGCTCGGCCGGTAGCCTGCGTCGGATGAAGGAGACGATCGGGGACATAGATATACTGGTTACCTCTAAGAAACCAGCTAAGGTAATGGAAGTTTTCCTCAGTCTTCCCCAGATAGCTGAGGTCTTGGCTTCAGGAGAGACTAAGTCAAGTGTCATTATGGAGGGAGGATTACAGGTAGATGTGCGGGTAGTCAAACCAGATAGCTTTGGAGCCGCCCTTCAATATTTCACCGGTTCCAAGCCACACAATATTAAGTTAAGGGAACTGGCCAATAAGCGAGGTCTAAAAATCAATGAGTATGGAGTCTTCAAAATCAAGAGCGGAAAGAAAGTGGCCGGTAGAAAGGAAGAAGATGTTTACGCTACCCTAAACCTTCCTTATATTCCCCCTGAGCTGAGGGAAGAGAGGGGAGAGATAGAAGCCGGGCAGGAAGGTTCGCTCCCTAAATTAATTTCACTTAAGAGTATTAAGGGTGACCTGCATGTGCATTCTAAATGGAGTGATGGTTCAGATGCTATTATGGAACTGGCTGAAGCCGCCAGGAAACTCAAATATCAGTACATAGCCATCTGTGACCATTCTAAATCTTTGGGAGTAGCCGGGGGACTATCGGAGAGAGATTTAGAAAGACAGATTGCTGAGATAAGAAAAGTCAATGAAAAACTTCACCCGTTTAGAGTCTTAGCGGGAAGTGAGGTAGATATTCGCAGCGACGGCCGCCTCGATTTTGAAGATGACATCTTAAAGGAACTGGACATAGTGATAGCGGCCATTCATACCGGCTTCAAGCAAGACCGGGAAACGATAACCAACCGTATTATTAAAGCTATGAAGAATAAGTTTGTCCATGTCCTTGCTCATCCCACTGGCCGGGTGCTCCACGAGCGGGAGCCATATCAGGTGGATATGGAAGCCATTATCAAGGAGGCAAAGAGGACAGGCACCTTCCTGGAGCTGAATGCTTTCCCTGCCAGATTAGACCTGAATGATGTCCACTGCCGTCGGGCCAGGGAGGAAGGAGTGATGGTTACCCTGGGAACAGATGCTCACCATAAGATGCAGCTTGACTCAATGTATTACGGAGTAGCCACCGCCCGACGGGGCTGGTTAGAAGATAAGGACATCCTGAATACCCTTTCACTTAAAGAATTGTTGAAAATATTAAAGAGGAACTAAATTAAAATAGGGACAGCTACCATTTTTCGAACTATGTACTCGGAAGAGTTTAAAAGGAGCAACTTATATTAAGGAGGAGTGAAAGATGAGCGGTATTTTTGGAGTAGTTTCTAAGGGAGATTGTGTAGAGGCTCTGTTCTACGGCACGGACTATCATTCACATCTGGGAACTGAATATGGGGGCATGGCCGTGTTAGGAGAGGATTTTGTGCGTCAAATACACAACATAAGCCAGACTCAGTTTAAGTCAAAATTTTATGAAGATTGTAAGCGTATGAAGGGAAACAAGGGCATCGGTGTTATTAGTACCTTTGATGAACAGCCTATCTATCTAAACTCTAAGTTCGGTCCATTTTGTATAGTCACCAATGGGCTGGTAGAAAATGCGGAAGAATTAGCGGCCGGGCTGCTTAAGAAAGGAATATCCTTCAGTGAGGTGAGCAAAGAGGTGGTTAATGCAACAGAGCTGATAGCCAAGCTAATAAACCAGGGCAAGGATCTGATAAATGGCATAGAGAAGATGTTCGATGCCATAGATGGCTCCTGCTCATTGCTGTTACTTAATAGAGATGGAATCTATGCTGCCAGAGATAGGTTTGGATATACCCCTCTTGTGATTGGGAAGCGGGAAGATGCCTGGGCAGTGACTTCTGAGACTAGCGCCTTCCCAAATATTGGATTTGAAACAGTGAAACACCTCCAACCGGGAGAGATGATTCTGATAAATAAGGAGGGCGTACAGGAGAGAAGACCAGGTGGGGATATAAATCAAATCTGCGCCTTCCTCTGGATATACAGCGGCTTCCCCGCCTCAAGCTATGAAGGGATAAATGTGGAGACAGTGAGGGAGCGCTGCGGTCGGCACCTGGCAAGACGGGATAAGGATATAGAAGTAGATATAGTCTGCGGGATTCCTGATTCGGGCACGACCCATGGCCTGGGATATGCTATGGAATCCGGGAAACCTTATCGGCGACCGTTGGTGAAGTATACACCTGGATATGGCCGCAGTTACACCCCGCCGTCGCAGGAGACACGCGATTTGGTAGCCAGGATGAAGCTCATTCCTATCAAAGAAATAATTGAGGGCAATAGAATTGTAGTATGTGAGGATTCT
>JAUWHM010000038.1 GCA_030605915.1 Nitrospirota bacterium
ATCCATCTTGAGGAGGATGCGGGCAAGAACCTCCATGGTGAGGATACCGGACTTGCGGAACAGAGTTTGGTAGATTTCAACCGGGCCGGAGTTCCCCTCATCGAGATCGTTACCCGACCGGATATGCACAGCCTCGAGGAAGTGGAAAAGTTTATGACCACTTTAAGGGACGTGCTTCTCTATTTAGGCATCTGCGACTGCCGCATGGAAGAGGGCTCGCTTCGCTTCGAGGCAAATATTTCCATGAGACCGGAAGGAGAATCCAAGTTGAGAAATCGGGTGGAGATGAAGAACCTTAATTCCTTTAAGATGGTCCTTAAAGCCCTGGAGTATGAGATGGGCAGGCAGGAGAATCTTCTCAGGGAAGGAAAGACGGTAAAGGCAGAGACGAGGTTATGGGACGAGGCAAAGGTGATGACCTCAGCTATGCGAGGGAAGGAGGAAGCCCCTGATTACCGCTATTTCCCGGAACCAGATTTAGTTCCCTTAGTCATTGATCCCAAATGGATAGAGGAAATAAAAAAATCCTTGCCGGAGCTACCTCAGGCCCGAAAGATGCGCCTGATTAAGGAATATGGAATTCCCGAATACGATGCAGGCGTTTTAACAGCCAATAGGCCGTTGGCTGATTTCTATGAAGAGACAGTGAGACTATTTCCAGATGGGAAGATGGCGAGCAACTGGGTGATGGTGGAGCTTCTGGGAAGATTAAAGGAGAGGAACTTGAAGATTGAAGATTCTCCCCTGAGGCCTTCCCACTTAGCTGAGATGCTTACGCTTATCAAAGATGGTCTCATCAGCGGCAAAATTGCTAAGGATGTATTTACTGAGATGTTCGATACCGGGAAGGGAGCCGGCACAGTAGTGGAGGAGAGGGGATGGGCGCAGATAAGCGATGAAGCCGAGATGACAGATATAGTGGACAAGATAATGAGAAAAAATCCAAAGTCAGTGGAAGATTTCCAGGGAGGTAAGCAAAAAGCCCTCGGCTTTTTAGTGGGACAGGTAATGAAGGAGACCAAGGGAAAAGCCAATCCGCAACTGGTAAATAAGCTGCTGATAGAGAAACTTCAAAAAGTCAAAACTGAAAGCTAAAAACCAAAAATTGATTTACATAGCTGTGAGTTTATGGTATACTTTGGGAGTATCGGAATTTGAATAATTCCGATACGGATTGGGGTTGTTAAGGGGTGTAATCTGACATCCCTTAAGGGGTAACAGTCCGCCGTCAGGAGGACGCCATAGGGGGAACCCCTTGGAAGTATCGCCGAAGGCGATATCTTGACATAGGAGGTAGGTAAGATGAAACTGCGATGGTTAAGGATGATTTTTATTTTGACGCTAATCCTGGAAATGGGGCCAGTTGCTTTGGCTAAGAGCGATGGTATGTATGAGAGGCTCAAGCTCTTTGCTGATGCCATTGAGGTTATCCGGAGGGAATATACAGAGGAGGTGGATTCCCAGAAGTTGATTTACGGAGCTCTCAAGGGAATGTTAGGTTCCTTAGATCCCCACAGCCAATTTATGGAGCCGGACCTCTACCAGGAAATGATGATACAAACCAGAGGATACTTTGGAGGTCTTGGTATCTACATTGCTATTAAGGATGGTCTCCTGACCGTTATTTCCCCTCTTGAGGATACTCCTGCCTCCCTGGCCGGTATCAAAACGGGCGATGCGATCGTGGAAATTGAAGGAGAAACCACCAAGGAGATAACGCTCTTAGAGGCGGTAAAGAATCTACGGGGCCCAGAAGGAACTAAGGTAACCATCACTATAATGCGGGAGGGGAAGATTCTGCCGGAAGTGACCCTTACCCGGGAGAGAATTGATCTACCCAGCATAAAAGAGGCAAAGATTATCGAGGATGGTATTGGTTACATCCGCCTCATAGAATTCAGAGAAGGGACGAGTGCAGATTTAGAGAAGGCTCTCAAGGATTTGGAGAAAGAGGGGATGGAGAGCTTGGTACTGGATTTGCGGTATAACCACGGCGGCCTTCTGGATACAGCCGTTGAGGTAGCCGATAAATTTCTTCCTCTGGGAAGATTAATCGTTTACACCGAGGGGCGAAAGCAATCGCAGTCAAGGAGATATTTAGCTAAAGAGGAGCCTCATCCCAATTACCCTCTGGCCGTATTGGTAAACGAGTACAGTGCCAGTGCTTCAGAGATTGTGGCCGGAGCCATTCAGGACTGGAGGAGAGGATTTCTGGTTGGCACCAAGACCTTTGGGAAGGGCTCGGTTCAGACTGTCGTTCCCCTCGGTGATGGCTCAGCCCTTCGCTTGACCACAGCCAAATATTTTACTCCCAAAGACCGTTGCATACAAGATGAGGGAATTGAACCAAACTTTCCCATCGAGATAAAAAAGATAGTCAAAGAGGAGGAAGTTGAATTACCCTCTATACCAGAAGAAGGCAAGGAGGAGAAAGAAAGGCCTGATCCCCAATTAGAACGAGCTATCGATCTCCTGAAAGCCTGGCCAATTTTTAAGGAGATATATAGTCTGGAGGAGGAAGGATGATGAGTGAGACACGTAAGAGTGCTGCACAGCCGAAGCACGGTGAAGCAGTGCCGTTTCACAGGCAGTGCCGTAAGGCAAGCGAAGGAGGGTCTCCCAGAGTAGTTATCGTTGGACTGCTCCTTATCTTGGTCGTGGGTTTCCTCGGCCTTGATTTCCTGCGGGCTAGCCGTGGGGAAGAGTCTCTAATCTCCTGGTCACCGCTAATGGATTATGGAAACATCTCCGGGCAGATTGACTCTGCCATCAATAAGGCCCTGGTGGAAATGGGAGTATCTATGAAGGACCTCGTTCTCGAATATTCGGAGGAGAAGAAGGACGGAAAGATAGAGTGGATTCATTTCACCAAGCAGGTCAGGGTTCCCGCCTCCCGCTCCTTAAAAGAATATTACCGGATAATTGAGGAGGCGGTGAAGAAGGTGGGTGGGAGAATCATCAGCCATCGCACCATGGAAGAAAAGAAGGTAAGGTCCCTGATGATGGTCATAGGGGTCAAATCTATTATCACTTGTCGTCTAACCCTGGAGCAGCCAAAGCGTGTTAGTTCTGGGAATTGAGACCTCCTGCGATGAGACAGCCGCGGCCATAGTAGAAGATGGCAAGAAAATCCACTCAAATGTCGTTGCCTCTCAGCTAAGGATACACAAGAAATTTGGAGGAGTTGTTCCCGAGTTAGCCAGCCGGGCTCATCTCCAGGCCATCCCCATAGTCCTGAAAGAAGCCTATAAAAACGCCAAAGCCTCTCCACAAGATATAGAGGTAATCGCGGTAACCCAGGGCCCGGGATTAATTGGCTCTCTCTTAGTGGGAGTATCCACAGCGAAGGCCCTCAGTTACGTCCATAATTTACCCCTCATCGGGATTAATCACTTAGAGGGGCATATTTATTCCAGCTTCTTAACTCATGCAGTCCATCCTCCTTTCCTCAGCCTGATCGTCTCGGGTGGACACACCAGCTTGGTCCTGGTTAAAGACTATGGTAAATATGAGCTTCTGGGAGCTACTCGGGACGATGCCGCCGGTGAGGCTTATGACAAGGTGGGAAAACTCCTTGGTCTGGGGTATCCAGGCGGTCCGGCCATTGACAGATTGGCTCAAAAGGGAGATAGCCGTAGAATAAGATTCCCCCGTCCCTACCTACCTCATTCTTTCGACTTTAGCTTCAGTGGACTGAAGACGGCTGTCCTCTATTATTTAAAGGGGGACAGCGCCCATTTATTGAAAAACGGGGAAGAAAAAAGTGCAAAAAATGGAGACACATCCATTTTATTTTGCAAGTCTTTGAAAAAAGGGAAGGGTTCTATTTTATCTGGCAGGTCTTTAAGCAGAGAAGGAGCATTGCCAGTTAATGAAGTAGCTGATATTGCCGCCAGCTTTCAAGCGGCTGTGGTCGATGTCTTAGTGAAGAAGAGCTTAAAGGCAGTCGAGAAGACAAAGGTAGAGAAGTTAGTGGTAGGAGGGGGAGTAGCGGCCAATACCACTTTAAGAAGGAGGCTGAAAGAAGAGGGAAGCAAAACAGGAATAGAGGTCTATATCCCTCCTCCTCATCTGTCTACTGATAACGCCGCTATGATTGCCTCGGCTGGATATTATCGCTTCCAACAGGGATGCAGGAGTGACTCACTCACCTTAAATGCAGTAGCTAACCTAAAGCTGTAAAAAGAAAAAATGGTCGCTGTCCCTATTTTAAAGCTCTCCTAAGAGAGCATATCCGATATTAGCGGCATGGGAATTTATTCGTTTCAGGTTATCTATGGCATCCAAGTGGATGGTGCTCGTCTCAGTGGACTCGGGCAGTTCCTTACCCAAGCGACCGAGATGAGCCCGACGCAGTTCCCTCTCCATTTGATTTATCTCGGCCTTGGAGTCAATAACGTTCCTGACCAGGTTGAGGTCACCTCGGGAAAGAGCATTGATGGCCATCTCCAAATTGGCCAGGACCTTCTTATGCATCCTCTCTAATTCCAGGGCTCCCTCTATAGAGAAGGAAAGTTCCTTATCTATCTTCTTTTGAGCTAACTCTAAGAGGTTATTGTTGACCAGGTCACCGATGTGCTCCAAATCATTAGCAATATAAATCAGGCTTATTCCCCGGCGGGATTCCTCATCACTCAGTCTCCTTTGAGAGAGCCGGGTGAGATATCCGGTGGTCTCCCGGCTCAAGGAATCAACCATCCTTTCTCTTCCCCTTAACTTTTGCAGTGTCCTTTCATCGTTCTCAAGAAGCACTATTAAGCTCTCCCTGACCATCCCCAGGCTGATGTCGGCTATTCTTAGAATCTCCTTAGCGCCCTGGCTGAGAGCAAGAGCAGGCATATCCAATACTTTTTCGTCTAAGAACTTGCTCTTATCAATCAATTCTCCTGCTGGTCTTGCCGGAATTAACCTCTTAATGAAGTTAGCCATAATCAGCACAAAGGGTAAAAATAGGAGCGTGTTTATAACATTGAACAGGGTATGGGCGTTGGCTACCTGACGACCTATATTTTCAGAAGTGCCTTCAACAAATTTCCCAAAGTGGGAGAGGAGAGGGAGGAAGATGAGCACTCCTACCACCTTAAATAAGAGATGAGCCAGGGCTACTTGTTTTCCTTCCCGTGAAGTTCCCATGCTGGCTAAAAGGGCGGTAGCACAGGTTCCAATGTTAGCTCCCAGGATTATGGGAATAGCTCCTCTCATGGTAAGTAGCCCCTGCCCTGCCAAGACAAGGGTCAGCCCTAAGGTAGCGGCACTGGACTGGATAACTGCAGTAAAAGCGGCTGCTGCCAAGATTCCCAGTAAAGGCGATTTCTCAAAGATGAGAAGCGCCTGGGTAAAACCGGGATGGGTCCTGAGAGGATAACAAGCAGTGGACATCACCCCCATCCCCAAGAAGATGAAACCGAATCCTAAGATAACCTGGCCTGCATATCTAATTCTCCGGCGTTCCTTGGCCAGGGTCATTATGAAACCGAGGGCAATGCCCAGAGGGGCATAGTCAGTTATCCTGAAGGCAATCAACTGGACGGTCAGGGTAGTTCCAATATCAGCTCCTAATATCACTGCGATTGTCTGCCGCAGTTCCATGAGGCCAGCATTGGCGAAGCTGACTAACATGACGGTGGTGGCACTGGAGCTCTGGGTAGCTACCGTGGCCAGAAGACCAATAACCATTCCAAGAAAACGATTTTTAGTCAGTAGACCAAGGATAGCCTTGAGGCGGCCACCGGCTATCTTCTGTAGTCCCTCAGCGGCCAGGCGCATCCCGTAGATGAAAATGGCCAGTCCGCCAATTAATCCAAGACTTAACAGACTGACCTGTTGAGCGCTCATAACTGTTCTTCTCCATCAATAGGCTATCATAAAGGAGTTCAATAATCAACCAGAAAACATGGCGTTTGCGAAAATTTGTGTTGTGACTTAATGATAATGTCCTATTATAGCGAAATAGAAATGTCCTATTGCAAAGCCTATAATGCTTTCCAGGAAGGAGGGCATTATGGGGAAAAAGGACATTATCATGATGAGTCAGGAAGAGCTAGGAAGAGTAAG
>JAUWHM010000092.1 GCA_030605915.1 Nitrospirota bacterium
AATTCGACACTCATTTTTGCATTGACACAAGCCTTTGAGTCTGGTAGTATCATCAGAAAAGGAATAAATGAACGAGTATAACTGATGACTGCATTAATCATCTCTATGCTAACTGGACTTACGAGTTTAGCCTTTGCTGCCTTTCTGGCCCGGCGGGTGATGAGGAAGGAAGCTGGTTCTCCCGAGATGCGGCGCATCTCGGAGGCGGTACAGCAAGGGTCTATAGCTTTCCTGAAAAGGGAGTATAAAGCCATTTTTGTCTTTATGCTTATTCTCATTGCCGTCTTATGGGTAGGAATAGACAGGGGAACAGCTATCGCTTACTTAGTGGGAGCCATAGGTTCTTTGGTGGCTGGCTTCTTTGGAATGCGGGTGGCGACGAGAGCCAGTTCCCGCACCGCTCAGGCCGCAAAGCGCAGTTTCAGTGAGGCCCTCGGAGTAGCCTTCCCGGCGGGAGCAGTGATGGGGATGCTGGTAGTTGGCATAGGGCTTTTTAGCCTCTCACTCCTTTATTATATCTACACTGTTACCCACATGAGGACTTACCTGGACCTTTCACCATATCCTATCATTAACTATGGACCTAACCTCTTCCAAACAGCCAAGCTTATTGCTGGCTTTAGCCTGGGAGCAAGCTCGGTAGCTTTATTTGCCCGGGTGGGAGGAGGGATCTATACCAAGGCAGCCGATATAGGGGCAGATTTGGTGGGTAAGGTGGAAGCAGGGATTCCGGAAGATGACCCCCGCAATCCCGCTGTCATTGCTGATAATGTAGGAGATAATGTGGGAGATGTAGCGGGCATGGGAGCTGACCTCTATGAATCCTATGTGGGGGCTATTATCGCTGGTATCGTCATTGCCGCTGCCAATAGGAGCAAAGAAGGCATCCTCTTAGCCTTATTCTTAGCTTCCATTGGCATTATTTCCTCTATCTTAGGGACTTTCTTTGTCCGGACACGGGCAAAAAATGCCCAGAGGGCGCTACGAAATGGAACCTTTTGGAGTGCTTTTTTCTTCCTCATCGGGTCTTTTCTTGTAGTGAAACTCTGGTATGGAGACTTAGGAGCCTTCTATGCAACTACCTCAGGTCTCCTGGCTGGAATAGTCATTGGGCTGGTGGCTGAGTTTTATACTACCGGGAAATCTATCCGGATGCTGGCTAAATCTTCCCAGACAGGGGCGGCTACCAATATCATCCAGGGGTTTGCCGTAGGGATGAAGAGTACGGTGCTGCCCATGGTGGTAATTGGCATAGCCATTATGATTGCCTATCACTTTGGCCATTTCTATGGGATTGCCCTGGCCGCTATGGGAATGCTATCCATCACTGGGATAACGGTCTCTGTTGATGCTTATGGACCGATTGCCGATAATGCCGGGGGAATTGCTGAGATGGCTCACCTTGGCCCGGATGTGAGAAAGACAACCGATTCATTAGATGCGGCGGGAAATACAACCGCCGCTATTGCCAAGGGATTTGCTATTGGCTCGGCGGCTCTGACCTCTCTTGCTCTATTTTCAGCCTATATCAAAGCCGCCCAGATGCAGACCATAGACATCATGCATTCTTCAGTAATAGCTGGCCTCTTCATTGGGGGTATGCTTCCTTTTCTGTTCACCTCCTCTACCTTAAGGTCAGTGGGAAAAGCCGCCTTTCAGGTGGTGGAAGAGGTAAGGAGGCAGTTCAGGGAGATACCCGGTCTGATGGAGGGAAAAGCTCAACCCGATTATGCTAAATGTGTGGACATTACTACCGCTACCGCTCTCCGGGAGATGATTATCCCTGGTGCTCTTGCCGTTACTATTCCTCTAATTATGGGTACTTTTCTTGGCAGGGAAGCTTTGGGGGGGATGTTGGCTGGTTCATTGGTTACCGGTGTGCCGATGGCCATTCTCTTAGCTAACGCCGGGGGAGCCTGGGATAATGCCAAGAAGTTCATTGAGGCTGGTAACTTAGGGGGTAAAGGGACGACAACACATGCGGCCGCGGTGACCGGGGATACGGTTGGTGACCCATTTAAAGATACATCCGGTCCTTCTCTCAATATCCTGCTTAAATTGATGGCCATCACTTCCCTGGTCTTCACCCCCTTAATGGTGGAAAGACTGCGCCCCAGCCTCCTACAGTTGATTAATAAATTGTTTTAAAAACGAGCGAATTCCCTTTTTAAGCAGGTGTAGGGGTTCGATTTACTTGTCCTGAGCTTGTCGAAGGGTCGAACCCGCGGGTCGCATGAATGTGACCCCTACAAAAGCTCGCACCGAAGGTGTGCTAAGGTTAGACAGAAATGGGTTTAAGTTGCGGAATTATTGGTCTTCCCAATGTAGGAAAATCTACTGTATTCAATGCTCTCACTCGGGGCAACGCTTCAGTTTTCAACTATCCTTTCTGCACTATTGAGCCAAATGTTGGCGTAGTGCCCGTTCCCGACGAGAGATTGGAAGGATTAGGAGCTATAGTTAAATCAGAAGACATAACTCCAACCACTATTAAGTTCCTGGACATCGCCGGCTTGGTTAAAGGAGCAAGCAAGGGGGAAGGATTGGGGAACCAGTTCTTATCCCATATTCGCACAGTGGAAGCTATCGTGCATGTAGTTCGCTGCTTCCAGGATAGAAAGGTAGCTCATATTGAGCCCGACATCGAGCCCGAGCGGGATATTGAGATGGTTAATTTAGAGTTAGCTCTTGCCGATTTAGAGTTGGTGGAGCGGCGATTAGAGAAGGTGGAGAAGTTGGCCAAAAGCGGGGAACACGTAAGAGTGCTGCACAGCCGAAGCACGGTGAAGCAGTGCCGTTTCACAGGCAGTGCCGTAAGGCAAGCGGAGGTCGAGGAGGAAAGAGAATTGCTTAATAGGATTAAATCATGGCTCGGTGAGGGTAAACCAGTTCGTTCCCTCAGCTTGAGTATGGAGGAGTCCCATTTAATAAGGGACCTCGGTCTCTTAACCTCGAAGCCGGTCATCTATTTAGCCAATGTAGGGGAGGATATGTCAGCCACTCCTGAGCAGCCCTACCTGAAGGAGGTTAAGGAAGTAGCTAAGAAGGAAGGGGCCGAGGTAATCTCTCTCTCAGCTAAGTTAGAGGCGGAGATGGCCGAGTTGGGAGAGGAGGAAGCCAGGGAGTTCAGGGAAGAGATGGGGATTCGGGAGCCTTGGCTCACTAAATTGATTCAAGCCTGTTATTCATTATTAGGTCTAATCACCTTCTATACTGTAGCTCAGGGCAAGGTGAGAGCCTGGACGGTAGTTAAAGGGACGAAAGCGCCGGAGGCCGCCGGTAAGGTCCATTCAGATATGCAGAGGGGCTTCATCCGGGCTGAAGTCATTCCCTTTGAGGATTTAAATGCACAGGGCTCCTTAACTGTGTGTAGGGAGAAAGGCTTAGTCAGAACAGAGGGGAAGAATTACACGGTGCCGGATGGAGATGTCATCTACTTCCATTTCCACCTTTAGTAGGAGCAAGGCATTTTCCGCTCGCCCGCCTGCGGCAGGCAGGCTTGTGGTTGCTCGCTACTTCGCTTCAAAGCCTTGCTCCTTTTTAGAGAAGCCTTAATTTTAATTTGACAATGGCCGGCTATCCTGTTATGCTGTCGGTGAATAGGAGGTAAGAAGGTGAACGATTACGAAGGGGTATTCATCATCGACCCCAGTTCAGGGGAGGAAGATGGGGAGAAAGCCATATCCGGAGTGGAGGAGGTGATAAGTAAGAATAAGGGTACAGTGGAGAAGAGGGAGAAGTGGGGAAAGAGGAGTTTAGCCTATGAAGTTAAGGGAAAGAAGGAAGGTTTCTACTTCTCGCTCATCTTCAAAATAGAACCAAAAGCGATTCCCGAACTCAAGAGAGTTTACCAACTAAATAGTTCCATCTTGAGGCATCTAATCTTTCGAAAATGATGGGGGGGGGAAGGGAAATGGCTAATTTAAATGCTGTCTTTTTGATAGGGAACTTGACTAGAGATCCGGAGCTTCGCTATGCTCCCAGCGGAAGCGCAGTAACCAATTTAGGTTTAGCCACCAGCCGGGTCTTCACCACCCAGGCGGGAGAGAGAAAGGAGCAAGTCTGCTTTGTGCGGATAGTTGTTTGGGGAAAGCAAGCAGAGGCGTGTAGCCAATACCTGAATAAAGGAAGTCAGATATTTGTGGAAGGGAGACTGCAGAGTCGTAGCTGGGAGACCGGGGATGGGCAGAAGCGCAGCACTTTGGAGGTGGTAGCCAGACGCATCCAGTTTTTAGATAGAAAACCGGCCGAGGGACCGGTGGTTGAGGAGAGCCGGGAAGGAGTAGACGTGTCAGAGGAGATAGCCAGTGAGGAGAGCGAGGAAGAAGGAACCAGCTAAGAAGTTCATCAGGAGGAAACGCCCTTGCAAGTTCTGTCAGGATAAGGTAAAAGAGATAGATTTCAAGGTAGTAGGTCGGCTCCAGAGCTATATCACTGAACGGGGAAAGATTCTTCCCCGCCGCATTTCTGGTAACTGTGCTAAACACCAGAGACAGCTAACCAAAGCTATCAAAAGGGCCAGACAACTTGTCCTCCTGCCATTTGTGGCTAAATAGATTTGTAATTCAGACAGTCGACACAGATTTACACTGACGGTGGGCTAAGTTCTATGTTTCATCCGTGTCCATCCGTGGCTGAATTATGGTGAATGGAGCATGAGAATGAAGGTTGTTCTTAGACAAGACCAAGAGGGATTAGGAAACCGAGGAGATGTGGTGGAGGTAACTGCGGGCTTTGCTCGCAACTTTCTCCTGCCTCGAAGATTGGCTTTGGAATCAACTCCTAAGAACATGAAGATATTCGAAGAAGAGAGGAGGAGGGAAGCTACTCAGGAAAGAAGGCAGAGGAAAGAGGGAGAGGATTTAGTTAAGAAATTAACTGCCATGTCCTGCACCATTGCCGTAGAGGCTGGCCAGGATGAGAAGCTGTATGGTTCGGTCACTTCCATGGACATCGCTGAGGCTTTAAAGAAAGAGGGGATTGAGGTAGATAAGCGAAAGGTGGTCTTAGAGGAACCGATAAAGTCCCTGGGCATCTATCATGTTCCTATTAAACTTCTTCCGGATATCACTGCCGAAGTGAAGGTGTGGGTAGTAAAAGCATGAAGTGAGGGATATGTTATGCCTGACCGTGATGTAAAGGTGTCGCCCCAGAATCTGGAGGCGGAGATGTCTGTCCTGGGCTCTATGATGATGGAGGAGGAGGCCATTGCCCGGGCCATTGAGTTCCTGGACAAAGGTAGTTTCTACCATGAAGCCCATAAGAAGATATTCTCAGCTATACTTGATTTGTATGAAAAGAGCGTAGCAGTGGACCTGGTCACCTTCACTGAGGAGCTTCGAAAACGGGGCGATTTGGAGGAAGTAGGGGGAGCCGCTTACCTCACTTCTCTCATCAACTCTGTTCCCACTGCGGCTAATATAGAGCATTATGCAAGGATTGTTAAAGAGAAAGGTATACTTAGAAGCTTGATTAACACAGCTACCCAAATTGTTAGTGAGAGCTACGAGGACCGGCAGGATGTTGACCTTTTCTTAGATAAGGTTGAGAGCCTGATCTTCGACATCTCCGAGAGCAAGCTGCGGCAGGACTTCGTCGCTTTAAAAGATCTCATCCACGATAGCATCGAATTAGCTGAGAGCCTCATGCAGAAGAAGACCAGGGTCACTGGAATTCCAACCGGTTTCACGGATTTCGACGCTCAAACTTCCGGACTCCAGCCCTCGGATCTCATCATTATAGCCGGAAGACCTTCCATGGGCAAGTCTTCTCGGGCCATAAACATGGCCTTGCAT
>JAUWHM010000047.1 GCA_030605915.1 Nitrospirota bacterium
ACTGCCTCCTGGACAATTTCTCTATCAATGCTCTGCGCCTTTCTACCAAATGCCGTGAAGAGACTCATGTCACAGATATGATTAACTCTACGCGGAATTCCTCCTGAGTTCTCATAGACTGCCCTGAGACTATCATCAGTAAAGAGGGTGTCCTCCCTCCCGGCAATCTTCAGACGGTGGAGGATATACTTACTAACATCTTCCTCACTGAGAGCATCTAAGTGATAAGCTAAAGCAATACGCTGGGCCAGTTGCTTATTATTATCTATATTCTGCCTCAGTTCTGGCTGACCCAAGAGGAGAAGGGTTAAGAGGAAGCGGTCCTCAAGCTGGAAGTTAAGAAGCAGCCTCAGTTCTTCAAAAACCTGGCTGTCGTTAATAATGTGGGCTTCATCAATGATGACCACCGTCTCCTTTCCATCCTTCATGTTATTCTGGAGCATCTCCTCAAGAACCTCTAAGAGATAATCAGTCATAATCTCCGTCTTCTTTATGGGCAGATTCTTCACTCCTAAATGGTGGGCAATGGAGCGAAGAAGTTCAACATGGGAAAGTTGAGGATTATTAATCAAAGCAATTCTATAGATATTCTTTTTGAGCCGACTGAGAATTGTCCTTCCCAGGACCGTCTTTCCACAGCCAAATACCCCGGTGAGCATAGCTGCCCCTAAACGCTGCTCGATGGCATAAGTGAGCCTGACCAGAGCCTCCTCGTGCTGGGGTGAGTTATAGAGAAAGCGAGGGTCAGGCGTATTCTGGAAGGGCTTCTCTTTTAAATCCCAGTACTGCTCATACATACTAACCTCTCATCCACCGGTCCCTTAATGTGATAGTCCCCGTCTCGGGAAAGGTCAATTGACCTGAGTCTGTCCAACCGTCCTCCTTGCTTATCAAAGATAATGTTCACCACTGGCCTTAAGGGAAAGTCTTTATTGGGAGCGCCTACCCGGGCAATCTCACCACTGGAAAGTTGGACCAGGCTTCCCACCGGGTAGATAGTCAACTGATTGATTAAGGCTTTTACCACATCTGGCTCAAAGAGCTTCCCACTCTCATCAGCCACTTTTTTCAAGGCCTGGTGAGGGAGTATCTTCTCACGATAGGAGCGCTGATGGGTGAGAGCTTCATATACATCCACCAATCCTACTATCCGGGCATATTCATTTATCTCTTCCTGTTTAAGCCCCTGGGGATATCCCGTTCCGTTATATCTCTCATGGTGCTCCCTGGCCACCGCCTGAGGGATTTCTCTGTCAATATCTCGCCAGTCGGCGACCTGACTGAGCATCTTTGCTCCCTGGAGGCTGTGCTCTTTCACCCGGGTATATTCTTCTATGGTAAGTTTATCTGATTTAAAGACTATATCTAATACCCTGACCATGCCTACATCGTGGAGAAGGGAAGCTAACCCTAATTGCATTAACTTAGATTTATTATAATCCAGTCCCAGTCCCACCTGGATAGCCAGAATGCAGGTATTCACTGAGTGAGCATAAAGGTAGTTCTCTTCGGTAGAGCGGTTAACCAGATTGAGAAGCAGCATATCCTTCATCAAGAGCCGGTTGGCTATCCTGGTCACCAGTTCATTCAGCCATCTGCCCTTGATGGTCTTCCCATCAAAGACTTCCTTAATTAGCGAGAGAGCCTCCTCATATATCTCTTTAGAGACTCTCCTCTCGGTTCCTAAATCCCGGGCAGATTCCAATGCCTGCCTGGGAAATGATACCTCTGCTGCCTCTCCTTTGGATTTCTTCTTAGTCTGTCTGACCTCCCTTTTAAGGTCGGCCTGTCTTCTAACCAATTCTCTTAATCTGGGCACCTTTCCTCCAGGTCTTTGGCAATCTTATTAATTAGCTCCTCATTTATTCTCTCTGCTTTCTCCCCGAAGCCAATTAAAAGGCTCATATCGCAGATGTTATTAATCCGCCGCGGGGTTCCTCCCGAGTATCGATAAATTAACTCCTTAGCTTCCTCGGTAAAAATATTTTCCTCTCCCCCGGCTACCCCCAGGCGATGGCTTATATACTTTCCCGTCTCCACTCCATCCAATGTGCTCAGATGATACCGGACTCCTAACCTCTGCTTCAGTTGAGGGATAGCTTCTATCTTCGGCCGCAGTTCCGGCTGCCCCAGGAAGAGAAGCGTGAGAAGGAATCGGTCATTAAGTTGAAAATTAAGAAGAAGCCTCAGCTCTTCAAACAACTCCTTCCCCTTAATTAACTGAGCCTCATCAATGATAACTACTGTATCTTTCCTGCTCTCCATATTGGCATAGAGCATATCCTGGAGGAGGTGAAGAACCTCAGCCTTGCTACGAGATGAGCGCTCCTCACCTAACTGATAGACGATTTCCTTCAAGAACTGAAGGGGGGTGAGCTGGGGATGAGTGATCAGTCCCACCGCGTAGTTCTCCTTCCCTAACTCTCCCATCAGAACCCGACTTAAGACCGTCTTCCCGCTCCCGTACTCTCCCGTCATTAGAGCTCCTCCCTTACCCTCCCGGACTGCGTAAAGGAGCCTTATCAGAGCTTCCTCATGTTTTGGAGAGTAATAGAGGAAGCGGGGGTCGGGTGTATTCTCAAAGGGCTTCTCTTTTAAACCCCAGTAGCTCTCATACATACTTTGCTTCTTCTCCTTGGCCCGTTTAGAAACTTATTTCTGATTGGAACTTCTTCTGTATATAAGCTTATTCACGGCATTCAGGTAGGCCTTGGCGCTTGCTTCTATGATGTCGGTGCTTGTTCCTCGGCCACTTACTGTCTGTTTTCCTTCCGCTATTTTCACGGTGACCTCACCGAGAGCATCCTTTCCACTGGTAACTGCCCTTAAGGAGTAATCAAGGAGCTTCCCCTTTATCCTGGTAATTCTATCAATGGTTCTATAAGCGGCATCCACCGGGCCATCACCGCAGGCAGCGTCTTCGATTATTTTAGCTCCCTTCTTCAGTCTGATGGTAGCTGTGGGGACGGTCTGGTTTCCACTGGTGGTATGAATGTATTCAAGGTGAAAAGTCTCGGGGATGGCTGAGAGCTCATCCTCAACGATAGCTTCTAAGTCCCCACTAAACATCTCCTTCTTTCTATCGGCCATCTTCTTGAAGCTCTGGTAGACTCGTTCCAGCTCCTTCCCCTTAAGCTTATACCCTAACTCCTCCAGACTGTGCCGAAGAGCGTGTCTTCCCGAGCGGCTGGTGAGGACCAGCTTGCTTTCCTTAAGGCCAATGGAGGCCGGAGACAT
>JAUWHM010000084.1 GCA_030605915.1 Nitrospirota bacterium
GCCCGTGGATAACAGTGAAGAGGTCATAGAAGCCAAAAGGCAGGAATTAGAAGAATCCCTTAAGGGTATTACCCAGCAAGCAGATAGATATTTTGAATAAAGAATTGGCACGGGGTGTGGGCAGGAATAGCGGAGGGGCAAAAGAGAGGGCTGTTGGCTAGTCTCCTTCGGGGCGCCTTGGCAGTTCTCTCCTTGGTCTACTGTCTTCTCATCCAATCCGTTCTATTTTTATACCGATTGAGGGTATTAAGGAAGAGAAAACTACCTGCTCGGGTAATCAGCGTGGGTAATATCACGGTTGGAGGGACAGGGAAAACTCCCTTGGTAGAGATGCTGGCCAGCGAGTTAGGGAAGAGAGGATGTAAGGTAGCTATTTTGAGCCGGGGATATGGGAGAAGGGTTAATCCTGCTGCTGGCAAGCGGATGCCGCGAATGGTCAATCGGGTTGCCGTAGTTTCTGATGGGAAGACTCTCTTGATGGATGCCATGGAGGCAGGGGATGAACCTTATCTTCTGGCTAGGAACTTGCCGCAGGTAGCCGTTCTGGTAGGCAAGGATAGAAGATTAACTGGAAATTATGCTCTAAATAAATTGAGGGTGGATACCATCATCTTGGATGACGGCTATCAATATTGGCCATTAAAAAAAGACCTAAATATCGTGATCATTGATAGCACCAATCCCTTCGGCACCGGGCACCTACTTCCTCGAGGAAGATTGCGGGAACCACTGGGAAGTTTGAAGCGGGCGGACCTATTTTTCTTAACCAGAGTCGATCAGGTAGATGCCGTGGAAGGACTGATGGAGAGACTGGGGAGGCTCAACCCCCAAGCCAAGGTGCTAAAAAGCGTTCATCAGGCTGACCATCTAATTGATCTTAGGACAGGAGAGAGAACTGAGTTAACTATACTTAAGGGCAAGAAAGTTCTGCCTCTCTCCAGCATTGGGAATCCCGAATCCTTTGAAAGGACACTGAATGATTTGGGAGCTCTATTAGTGGACAGTGTTCGTTTCCCCGATCACCACCTTTATCAGCCTGGGGAGCTCAAAGGAGTGGAGGAGGAGGCCATCAGGAAGGGAGCAGAATTAATTATTACCACGGAGAAGGATGCTGTTCGCCTTCCCTTAAAGGAATCAGGTTTTCCCTACTTGTTTCTGGTGGTCAAACTGAAAATTACGCAAGGCAGGGAGCATTTAGAAAGTCTGCTGAAATGTCCAAGATAATAGTGAGGGTTCCCAATTGGCTGGGGGACGCAGTGCTTTCTACCCCAGCCCTTCATCTCCTCAGACAGAAATTTCCCCGCTCCTACATCGTTGTCATGGCTAAGGAGTGGGTGGGGCCGGTCTTTAAATTTAACCCGGATGTCAACGATACATTTGTGATACCGGAAGAGAAAGGCTACCGGTGGATGGCCAGGAATTTGAGAGAGGATAATTTCGACCTGGGAATACTCTTCCCAAACTCTTTCTCCTCGGCTTTTCTCTTCTGGTTAGCCAGAATCACGGAAAGGGTAGGTTACGCCACAGATGGCCGCTCGCTTTTCCTTACCGAGGGGATAAAACGCAGCCCTATTTTTAGAAGGGAGCATCAGGTGAGATATTATCTCCATTTAGTGGAACAAACTGGGAGTAATGCATTGGCGGCGAGTGACCAACATTCAACTATTGGGGAAGAAAGTCTGGTTTGGAACATAACAGCCGAGGAAGACAAGTGGGCGCAGGAACGGCTGAAGCACCTTGGCCTTTCGCCAGAAGATAGAATAGTTGGAATAAACCCGGGGGCGACCTATGGGTCGGCCAAGCGATGGTTCCCTGATAGGTTTGCTAAATTAGCAGATGAACTTTCTAAAAGATATGAGGCCAGGGTGGTTGTCTTTGGAAGCGGTGAGGAAAAGGGGATAGCCAACTCCATAGTTAATTTGACCGAGATAAAGCCAGTTAACCTGGCTGGGCAGACCAATCTTCGCCAGTTAGCTGCCCTCATCTCTAAATGCGTTCTGTTTATTACCAATGATACAGGAACGATGCATGTGGCCGCGGCGGTGAAAATACCGGTAGTGGCTATCTTTGGCTCTACTGATCCGGTGAGGACTGGCCCCTGGGGGGAAGGGCATATTATTGTCAGGGAGGAAGTTCCCTGCAGCCCGTGTCTGGAGAAGGAATGTCCCAGGGGAGATTATCTCTGCTTTGAGAAAATAAGGGTTGAGGATGTCCTGAAGGCAGCAGAGAAGCAATTGGCTAAAGGCGGCACCGGCCTTTAGCCAGTGCTGCAGCGGAGCAGCACTGCCCACTGGCATTGCCTCTGGCGGTGTTTCACCGCAAGAAAAAATCCGCTCACGGCTAATGCCGAAACTCAATATGGCTTATGAAAAAGAATCGGAGATGGGAAAAGAAAATCGGGGGCTGGATTGGTTCGCTGTTCATCTGGACAGTGGTGAGGTTAGCTCCTCTTCTTCCTCTCCGTGTTATGTATGGCCTGGGCAAACTATCGGGAGATTTAGTCTACTTTATCTGGCGAGATAGAAGGAGGATTACCCTTAACAATCTGAATCTGGCTTTTGGAAGGGAAAAAGACCTGAGACATCTTAGACTTATTGCCAGGCAGGTCTACCGGGATCTCATGACCGGGCTGTGCGAGGCAGTTCGCTTCGTCTTACTTCCAGCCGCGCACCTTGATAGAAGATTAACGGTGGAAGGCAGGGAGAATCTGGTAGAAGCTCTCAAGGAAGGAAAGGGAGTGATTGCTCTCAGTGCTCACTTAGGCTGTTTTCCTCTGATTGGGAGAAAATTAGCTTCAGAGGGTTTCCCCTTTAATTATGTTATCCGCTTCCCCAGGGATGTCAGGTTAACCGGTCGTCTCAAACAGTTGGCCCAGAGGGTGGGGGTCAGATTCATCTCTACCAAGCCTGAGCGGCGATCTGCCAGCCACTGTTTAGAGGCTTTGAGGAGGAATGAGATCGTCTGTTTGCTCGGCGATCAACGCACCAAGGAGGGAGTGGTAGTGGACTTCTTCGGGCATCCAGTTCTTGCGGCCACCGGGCCGGTAGTCCTCTCTCTCAGGACCGGAGCAAAGATTCTGCCCATGTTCATCATCCGCCGCTCTGACAATAGGCATCAGTTAATAATTGGTTCTCCACTTGCCCTGGAGATAACTGAAGACAGGGAGAAAGATATCTATATTAACACAGTTAGACTAACGAAGCTGATTGAGCGTTATGTGCGGCTCTACCCAACTCAATGGGCCTGGATACATAGGCGGTGGAGGTGATGGAGTTTCGGTGAAAATGAGTAATCTATCAGTAGTGGTTATTACCAGGAACGAAGAGAGAGATATCGGTGCCTGCCTGGAGAGCGTGAAGTGGGCTGATGAGATTATCGTGGTGGACGATTTCAGTCAGGATAGGACAGTGGAAATTTGCCATCGGTGGACAGACAGGGTCCTTCAGAGGAAATGGGAGGGATATGCTGAGGGCAAGAACTTTGCCATAGAGAAAGCCTCAGGCCAATGGATATTGAGTTTGGATGCGGATGAGAGAGTTTCTTCCAATCTTAAGGCGGAGATAAAAGGGGTGCTTGACCCGTTTAGAGATAAATCTCTAACGGGTCTTGAACGGGATACCATCTGCGATGGGTATTCTATCCCCATGAAGTTCTATTTCTTTGGTCACTGGATGAGATACGGCGGCCTTTATCCTAAACGGCACCTGCGGCTCTTCCGGAAGGGAAAAGTTAAGTTTGAGGAAAGGGCAGTGCACGAGGGAGTCAAGGTCACCGGGCGGGTAGGATACCTTAAGGAACCAATGCTCCATTATAGCTACGAGAATCTCAACGATTATTTAGAGAAGTTCGACCGATATAGTACCCTGGACGCCCTGGATAAGGTTGATAAACGAAGATATGGGAGATGGTATCCCTTCTTGCGTCTTCCAGTTGAATTTATACTCACTTATTTTATAAGACAGGGTTTCAGGGACGGATTCTACGGACTCTTATACAGTGTTCTCAACTCTTTCTATGTATTCGTTAAATATATGAAGTTGTGGGAGGTCCAAAGGTAAGGCGAAGTTAGGGATATGCCGAAACTTCACTTGGATTGTATGTTAAATGGCCGGAATACCAGTTCTCATGTATCATAAGGTAAGTCCTAACCGGGGAAGGAAGGCAGAGAAGCTCCGGGTCAGCCCGGAGAAATTTGACTGGCAGATGAAATATCTATTTAGCCGCGGGTTTCGAACCATATCGGCCAGCCAACTATTAGATTTCTGTCAAGGGGAAAGAGCTTTACCTAAGAGGAGAATAATCATAAGTTTTGACGATGGATACCAGGATAACTTCCTCTATTCCTTCCCCATCCTAAAGAAATATGGCTTTAGGGCAATTATTTTTTTAGTTACCGATTATGTCGGGTCAGACAGCGGCTGGGATGAGAAGGGACCTGAGCAACTCCTCAACTGGGCCGAGATTGAGGAGATGCGTCAGGCTGGTATGGAATTTGGTTCCCACAGCCACACTCACCGTCTTTTACCTTCCTTGCCTGAAGAAGAAATAAGATCAGAGGTTGAGCGTTCAAAGAGTGTCCTGGAAAGTAAACTTGGTGAACCGGTTGAGTTTTTCTCCTACCCCTGGGGAAAATTAAGTGAAGATGTGAAGAAAACAGTTAAAGACTGTGGCTATCAAGGAGCTTTCTCCACTCTGCCGGGCAAGAATCGGATAGGGGAAGACTCCTTTGCCCTGAGACGAATACTTATTCGTGGATACGATACTTCATTCCATTTCTTCCTCAATCTGAAATTAGGACGCAGTAGAATATGATCACTATTCTCCACACGGAATCCTCCCGCCAGTGGGGAGGGCAGGAGCAGCGCATCCTGGGCGAGGCAGCGCAGCTTAGCAAGCGGGGATACCGAGTAATTATTGCCTGCCGTCCGGATAGCCGGATACTACGCCGGGCCAGGCAAGCAGGTATAAAGACCCGCAAGGTAAATATGCACAGTGGGTTCAACCTCAAAGCTTTTCTAAAACTGGTATGGCTGATATATCGAGAGAAAGTTAACATCGTCAATACCCATAGTTCTAAAGATAGCTGGTTAGCTTCCCTGGCTGTTAGGTTAACTACCTGCTCGAAAGTCATTCGCACCCGCCATGTCTCTATTCCCATACCAAAACATCCCTTTAATATTGTTTACCGACTGGCACATAAGATTATAACTTGCGGGGAGATGATAAGACAAGCAATGATAAAGGATAATCGGCTAGAGCCAGAAAAAATTGTCTCCATCCCAACTGGAGTTGATTTGCGCAGATTTGATTCTGGCTTGGGTGGAAGCGCGGTGAGGGAAGAATTTGGGATAGGACCAGATATCCCGTTAGTCGGCACCGTGGGAATCATCAGAAGCGAAAAAGGACATTTTTATTTTGTCAAGGCAGCACAACGGATACTTGAGGAGAAGTCAGGAGTGAGATTTCTCATCGTTGGCAATGAGCCGAAAGGAGACACAGTCCGCCGCCAGATTAAGGAGTTAGGTTTAGAAAAAGAGATAATTATGGCCGGGCTCCGTGATGATATTCCACAGATTTTAGCTGCCCTCAATATCTTTGTCCTACCTTCTCTGAAGGAAGGTGTTCCTCAGGGAGTAGCTCAGGCTTTAGCCATGAAGAAGGCGGTAGTGGCTACAGCCGTAGGAGGAGTTCCAGAATTGATTGAGAATGGTAGGACCGGCATCCTCGTTCCTCCCCGGGATGTAGAAGCTTTAGCCGAAGCCATCTTGGAGTTACTGAATGATAAGGAGAAGGCAAAGAGACTAGGCGAGAACGGACGGCACTTGATAGAGGAGAAGTTCAGCCTGGAGGAAATGGTAGAGAAGATAGAGTCCCTCTACTGCGATTTGTTAGGATGAGAAGTATACCGGTAATAACCTATCACCATGTAAATAATATATCCGGAGATACTGTAACTGTAAGCTCCGATTACTTTGAAGGGCAGCTCAGGTATCTGGCTGACCATGGGTATGAGTCTATCTTCCTGGACGATTTGGTAGTTTATCTAAATGGGGAAACGGTGAAACACAGCCGAAGCACCGCAAAGCAGTGCCGTTTTACAGGCAGTGCCGTTAGGCAGTACCCGAAGGGTAAACCATTTTCGGGAAGAACAGTTGTCCTCACCTTTGACGATGGGTATTTGGATAATTGGGTCTATGCCTATCCTGTTTTGAAGAAGTATAGAATGAAAGCAACCATATTCGTCATTACCTCCCTGACTAAGCATAGCCACTCTAACTTGATTCCAGAGATTCCTCCTCACTCTGAGACTCGTCCAGCGGCAGTGCTTGGAAAGGGACCTTCTGACTACTACCTTAGCTGGGAGGAGATGAGGGAGATGGAGGCAAGCGGACTGGTAGATATTCAGTCACACACACACACCCATAAGAAGTTAGTGGAGCCAGGTGTGAACATCGAGGAGGAATTGAGCCAGTCGAAGGCCATAATTGAGAAGGAGCTAAAAAAGGAATGCAAGTTCATCTCCTGGCCCTGGGGAATCGGCGGTGATGAGGTGATTGCCCTGGCTCGCCAGCTCGGATACCGTGGGGCGGTGATTACAAAGAAAGGGCCTAATACTCCAGGCAGCGCTCCTATGAGGATAAAGAGATTTGATACTGAGAAGGGAAACTTAACTTGGTTCTCAAGGAGACTCTTCATCTACTCCCATCCAACTGTGGCCAGGGTTTATTCTGCTCTGAGGAGCAGACTCTAACTTGTACAAAAAGCTATGTTTTACGACAGTCCTACTATCTGGATATTATATATAAAAGAGGACATAGGTTAATATAGTAATTTAACCAAAATGTTTTTGTAATTATAAGATATTGCTTGACATGTGATTTTTAGACGGCATGCTATAGATTAGAGATAGACGTTAAGTAAACGCAGAGAATATCAAAATTCCGTAAAAAAGGACAGTCGTATATTAATTGTTAGGTGCAAGAAAAAATGGGAGGTGAAGATGAACACTACAAAAGAAGAAGTCCGCTCTCTATTGCAGAAGCTTCCTGAAAACTGTACATTAGAAGATGTGCAATACCATCTTTATGTGATAGAGAAGGTGCAAAGGGGAATAGAACGGGCTGAGAAGGAAGGAACAATTCCTCACGAGGAAGTAGAAAGGCGACTCGGCAAATGGATTTCAAAGTAGTCTGGTCGCCTGAAGCCGTGGAAGATGTTGAATCCATCGCTGAGTACATCGGTAGGGATTCATGAGTTCTACGCGAGTTCGGTAGCTACCAAAATTATTGATCTTGCTGGGAGTCTTGGTAAATTTCCGTTGATTGGGCGCGTTGCTCCTGAACTGAATGATGAGAGTATCAGAGAACGTTTTGTTTATAGCTATCGGATCATCTATAGAGCTGAGAAAGAAAGGATTCTTATTTTGGCCGTTATCCACGGGAAACGCCTGCTGGAATCTATTGGCGAAAGGCTTTA
>JAUWHM010000007.1 GCA_030605915.1 Nitrospirota bacterium
TCACTCTCCTTAATTCTTCCGGGCTCATTATGATAATATCCTTTCTGTCCATAATGCCCTCCTTTCCGGAGAACATTATAGACCTTGCAATAGGACATTTCTATTTTGCTACAATAGGACATTATCATTTTGTTACAACAGTTTAAAAAATTCCTTGAAAAAATTCATGTTGATTAGGCAATAATATTATGTTATAATAACCTATAGCAAAGAAGATGATGCAAGGAGGTCTAACACGGTGAACAGTGCGCCTGAATTTTTGAGGCAATATTTCTGGGATGTAGATTTCAGCAGGTCCTTCCTGGCAATACGAAAGCAATTCTGGCCCTATTAGAGAAAAGTGAAACTGTATAATACGGGGTGAGTGTGAAGTAAAGAAGCTATTCAGGTAAGGATTGGAGGATTGATTATGTTAGCCAGGGCTTACTCTGCTTCCATTCTCGGTTTAGAGGCCCACTCAATTGAAATAGAAGTAGATATAGCGTCCGGGCTTCCAGCGGTGGTGGTGGTAGGATTGCCTGATGTAGCGGTAAAAGAGAGTAAGGACCGGATTAAGTCAGCCATAAAGAATTCCTCCTTTGACTATCCGACCAGGAGGATTACGGTAAATCTTGCTCCCGCAGATATAAAGAAAGAAGGGCCATCTTTTGATTTGCCTACTTCCCTGGGATTGCTTGCGGCCACTGGACAACTTTCCCCTGAGAGCCTGAAGGACTACATCATCTTAGGGGAGCTGGCCTTAGATGGCCGAGTTCGTCCCATAAAGGGAGTCCTTCCCATTGCTCTCAGTCTGAGGAAGGGCTCAAGGAAAAAGCTTATCATTCCAGAAGAGAATATTGCGGAAGCAGCCGTGGTTGAAGATATCCAGGTATATGGAGTAGGCACCCTCCAGGAAGCTGCCGGTTTTATAAATGGCCAGAGCCAGCTCGCTCCCCATAAGGTAAATCTGGATGATATCTTAAAAGGATTGTCTATCTATGAAGTTGACTTCTCAGATGTGAAGGGTCAATTCTCGGTAAAGAGGGCACTGGAGATTGCTGCCGCCGGGGCTCATAATGTCTTGATGATTGGTCCTCCGGGTGCCGGTAAGACGATGTTGGCCAGAAGAGTTCCTACCATTATTCCAGACATGAGCTTGGAGGAAGCGCTTGAGACAACCCGGGTTCATAGCGTGGTCGGCCTTCTTCCCCTGGCTCAGGCCTTAGTCACCACCCGTCCTTTTCGTTCACCCCACCACACATCATCTGATATCGCTTTAGTGGGAGGAGGGACAATTCCCAAACCAGGCGAGGTAAGTCTAGCTCATAATGGAGTCCTGTTCTTAGATGAGTTGCCAGAATTTGGTCGAGATGCACTTGAAGTCCTAAGACAACCACTGGAAGATGGCTCGGTGACTGTCTCTCGGCTGGCTAAGACACTGACCTTTCCCTCCCGATTCTTGCTTATCTGCACCATGAATCCTTGCCCCTGTGGCTATTACTCGGACCCTCGGAAAGAGTGCCACTGTACCCCATACCAGATTCAGAGATACCTGTCAAAAATTTCTGGCCCACTACTTGACAGAATAGATATCCATATTGAGGTCCCCGCCTTAGAGTATAAAGAGCTGACAGCGGAGAGGGAGGGTGAGCCCTCAGAAGATATAAGGAGAAGAGTAAATGAGGCCAGAGATACTCAAAGAGAGCGCTTCAAGGAGGACGGTTTGCATTGCAATACCGGCATGAGCCAGAAACAGATAAAGAAATACTGCCGTTTAGATGAGGAGGGAACCGAGCTCCTTAAGATGGCCATAAATGAACTGGGAATCTCTGCCCGAGCTTATGACAGGATACTCAAGGTAGCCAGGACCATTGCGGATTTAGCCGCATCAGAGAAGATTTTACCTGACCACATCTCTGAAGCCATTCAGTATAGAAGCCTGGACAGGAATCTGTGGGCATAGAGAAGAATTACTTACGAAATTCAAGTATTGCTTGTGTATATTCGCCCTCTTTTATATTGAACTGCAGTTCATCAGCAACCGTCTTCATTATAAAGATGCCCATCCCTCTTGTTGTCTCTATACCAAAATCTTCTTCAGATAAACCTTTATAATGTTCTATAGTTTCCTCTTTTAAACCACCATAAAAGTCTATGACTGATAAAGCTATCTTTTCAGAATCATAACCACAGGAAATCATAATTTTATCACCAGGCTTTATCATTTCATCCGGTTTATCTTTCTGGCCGTGCTCTATGGCATTTAAAAGTGCCTCACCAAAAACTTCTTCAATATTTCTTTCCTCATCTACAGTGCCTTTTAAGAAATCTCGCACCTCTTCTATAACCCACCCAAACTTGGTAGAAACTTCGAACTCAAATTCCTTTATCTTGGCTCCCAGGCTTAAATGATCTTCTAAACCTTTTTGAGGCTCATCGTAAGACAAACAGTATACATGTTTGTAAGATTTGCGCTCCCCTCTCCACTGTTCATACAGTCTTTTATGTGCTTTCCCTCTCTCTATTTCACTTGAAAAATGGAATCCATCAACTAAGATTTTTAATATATTAAATGTGCTATCGATGGTCTCAAGAATAGAAGAAACGTTCTTTGGCCCGAGAAAAAGCTCCTCGGCGACAATAACTGATTTATCCGTCTCATTCAAAATGCGTAAAGCATACTCTTTGAATTCCTCGGCTTCCGATTCTTGCCCTATTTTCTTGACTGCGACTTTTTCTTTCTCCGGTAGCTTTCCTGGTAATTTCGCCTTTGTTTTATATTCTTCTTGCAGGTCTTTAACGCTCCCCGGTGGAGCATAACCTTGTTGGGAAAGATTGATTTGCTCAACGAAAGCAGCAATTTGATATTCTATTTCGTTAGGTATCTCGGCAATTTCAGTCTTTACATAATTTGTTTCTCCACTCGGATTAACCGATGTCACATTCACCGGGATAATGAGTTTCCTGCCTGGGATTATTACTGTTAGGTTAGCCAAGGAAGGTATATCAGCGTCTGTTTCGAATCCTAATTCTCTTATAGAGATGTCAGTAAGAACACCCTTCTTATAATCTGAAACAGCTTCTTCTCTGTAGAGTATTACCGGACGGTTGTGGACTTCAAGTATTAGATGTAAGGACTTATCAATTTGTTGTCTTTCCATATTTAAAGGACACCTTCCTCCTTCTTTATCTCAGCCTTGTGGAGAACTCCTTCTCGCTTAGCTCGGCGGTCTATTATATCCGATCTGGTTCCCTCTAGGATGACCTCGCAGAACTTAATTGAGGAGAAGGGGATGAAGAAGACCTTCGTCTCAGCATCAATCGGCTTCTCAATGGTCTTATCTGCGCTCCTATCCATGACCTGCTGGAAGCACCTTCCACTGACTTTGATGCCCACCCTATCCTCATCTAAGACCTGGCCCCGGATGATATGTAAGGGAGCCTCCTTATGAAGTTTGACACAGATAATTCTTACCCTTTCTCCTTTTATCATACCTCATTCTCCTCTAAAAGTCAAGTTGGAAGGCATCCTTAATCAGCTCTATCTTAGCCCCCTTCTTTTTAGCGTTAACCAGAATGGAGACCACGTCAAAACGGCACTCTGCCTCCAGCGCATTTCTCTTCAGGTAGAGGGAAGCCACCTTCCTCAACTGATGCTGTTTACCTTTAGTTACTGAAGATTGAGGCGGACCATAGTCATCTGAGCGGCGGGTCTTAACCTCGATGAAGGCAACCGTCCCCTTATCCTGCGCAATGATATCTATCTCCCCTAAGGCGGAGCGGTAGCCCCTCTTAATTATCCGGTAGCCCTGCCTTTGCAAAAATTGGCAGGCCGCTCTCTCCCCCCATCTTCCCAATTCAATCCTAAGTCCAGATTTTCTCGGCTCTGTCATTCTCCCATCTCTCTCACCGGGCGGAAGGAGCGACGATGTAGAGGCGAGATCCCGTGCTCAGCTAAAGCCTCCAAGTGTCTCCTGGTAGCATAGCCTTTGTGACGGGCAAATCCATATTGGGGCAGATGCTTATCCTTCTCCATCATGATCCGGTCTCTTGTCACCTTAGCTACAATAGAAGCAGCGGCGATGGAGATGCTCAGACGGTCACCACGGACAATGGACAACTGAAAGATATCTATATCCGGTATAATTAGACCATCTACCAACAGATACTGGGGAGATGGACCGAGCCCACCTACCGCCCTGCCCATGGCCAAGAAGGTAGCTTGAAGGATATTGATTCTATCGATGGCCCTCTGGCCGACGATTCCCACTCCCACTGCCTTAGCCTGCTTCTTGATCAGGGAGAAAAGCTCCTCTCTCCTCCTGGGACTGAGCCTCTTGGAATCATCTAAACCAGAGATAAACACATTTGGGGGAAGAATAACCGCAGCCGCTACTACCGGGCCAGCCAAAGGGCCTCGCCCGGCCTCATCCACTCCAGCAATTGCGGAAAAACCTTCGTTCCAAAGTCTTCGCTCGTAACGGGACATCCGGAAAAGCCTACGCTTCTCCTCCCTCTGGCTTTTCACTTTCCTCCCTCGCTCTTTCCGCTCCAGATAGTCTTTCTTCTCCCCTTTCCTGAATACGGGCGGCTTTTCCCAGCCTCTCTCTCAGATAGTAGAGTTTGGCTCTGCGTATCTTTCCCCGTCCAATTACTTGAATCTTTTGCACTAACGGAGAGTGAAGGGGGAAGATTCTCTCCACTCCCTCTCCAAAGGAGATTCTTCTAACGGTAAATGTTTTCCCCAGGCCGCTGCCCCTTCTTCGGATGACTACCCCTTCAAAAATCTGGGTTCGGCGCTTGTCTCCTTCCAGGACAACGGTCTCGACTCTAACTCTATCCCCGGCTCTGAACTGGGGCACACTTTCCTTGAGATCCGTCTTCTCTATTACCTTAGTGGCATCCATCTCTTTTCCCCTTCACTTCTTTTAGAAAGCTCTTCTCTTTCTCCGTCAAATTGGCCCGTTTTAGTAGATCCGGCCTCTTTAAAAAAGTCTGCCTGATAGCCTCATGTTTACACCACTTCTGGATCTCTTGGTGGTCGCCGGAGAGAAGAACCTGGGGAACCTCCATCCCCCGGTAGGTGGGCGGCCGGGTGTAATGGGGACAGTCCAGAAGCTCCCGGTAGAAAGAATCCTTCGTAGCCGATTCTCTCTTCCCTAAGACTCCCGGGATGAGACGTACCAGGGCATCGATAACTACCATGGCTGCCAATTCTCCTCCAGTGAGGACATAATCACCAATGGAGAGCTCATTAGTAATCAGTTTCTGTCTAACCCTCTCATCAACCCCCTCATAGTGGCCGCAGATGAAGAGCAAATGGCTCTCCTCAGCTAACTGCTTGGCTTTCTCCTGGCTGAAAGTCTTTCCCTGAGGGGACATCAAAATAATCTTAGGTTGCCCTGACGGGGAACATATGAACTCTACTGCTTCAAATATTGGTTCCGGCTTCATGACCATACCGGGTCCCCCACCGTAAGGACGGTCATCGGCCTTGCGGTGCTCATTGTGGGTAAAGTGGCGAAGGTCGTGGATGTTAATCTCCACCAGTCCGGCTTTCTTAGCTCTCCCCAACATGGATTCGTTTAGGGGACCCTGGAACATCTTTGGGAATAGCGTTAAGATATCAATCCTCACAAGGCTCCACTCTTCTTCAAAATCTGCTTGACCGTGGGAGATACCTTAGCTCCCTGGCTTAGCCAGTAGAGAGCCCTCTCCCGATTAACCGAGATCTTAGCTGGCTTCTCCAGGAGATTATATTGACCAATGGTTTCGATAAATCGGCCACCCACGGGCATGCGCGAATCGGCTACCACCAGTCGGTAAAACGGCCTTCTCTTCGTTCCCATCCTCCTCAATCTGATAACTACGGCCACCTCTTCACCTCCTATTCCCAGATCGTCTCCCCCAACTCTCGCTCATAGAGAGGCTGGTTGTAAGGGGGCAGGGGAAACGTGATTATCTCAATAACTCCAGCCGTCGCTCTGGTTACACAGTTCACTGTCCCAGCCACTGGTCCGATAATCAGGGCGACGAATGGATTATGCTCTTTAGAATAACTGACTATTCCTGCTGGTATCTCCACCGGAGCGATGCCAATATTTTTAAATCCCCGCCCTATTTTATGAAGTGGGCTAGCTGCCCCCGCCTCTAAAATCAATCCTCCCAGGAGAACAGCCATAATCACTCCTCCGACTAAGAGCCCCTTTAAAGTCCTATTCATATCAATCCCCCCTTTCTTAAGTTCATCGACCAGGGAAACCTTTTCCCACCCCGGTGCATCTCTCTTATCATTCTCTTCACCTGGCCGAATTGTTTCAAGAGCCGGTTTACTTCTTCAAGCGTAGTCCCGCTCCCCTTAGCAATCCTCGTTCTTCTACTGCCATTGAGGATGTCCGGATTTGTCCTCTCCTCTTTAGTCATCGACCTTATAATGGCCTCAGTTCGATTAAGGTGCTCATCGCTGGGAGGAAGACCCTTCCAGGAAGAAAAAGCCGGGGTCAGCGCCAATATCTCTTGTACGGAGCCCAATCTCTTAATTGCTTCTATTTGAAGGAGGAAGTCCTCTAAGGTAAAGGTTTCCTTCAGGATTTTTTTCTCCAGCTCCCTGGCTCTCTCTTCATCTATAAGTCTCTCTGCCTTCTCCACCAAAGTTAAAACATCGCCCATCCCTAAGATTCGGGAAGCTATCCTCTCCGGATGAAAGGTTTCCAGGGCATCCAATTTCTCGCCTACCCCAATGAACTTTATTGGCTTACCCGTTACCGCTCTTAGGGAGAGAGCAGCTCCCCCTCGGGCATCACTATCCAACTTGGTCAAAATGACTCCATCGATACCAAGAGCTTCTTCAAACCTTTCGGCTATGTTAACTGCATCCTGCCCGGTCATAGCATCAGCTACCAATAAGATTTCTCCAGGCTGGAAGACCCTCTTCATCTCCTTTAGCTCCTCCATGAGCTCCTCATCGATATGGAGCCGGCCAGCGGTATCCACTAAGACTGCATCAAATCCCTTGGAACCAGCTTCCCTCATTGCTCCCTGAAGAATATCGATTGGGTCCTCTCCCTGGATGAAGGCAGGCAGCCCCTGCTCCTCCCCTAAGATGGTCAACTGCCTTTTAGCGGCTGGACGTCGAGTGTCAGTGGCCACCAGGAGGGGACGGTGTCCTTTACTCTTAAGATACCAGCCTAACTTAGCACAGGTGGTCGTCTTCCCTCCACCCTGGAGGCCGACTAACATGACCAGTGTGGGACCAGGGGAAGTCATCTTTATCGGCTCATCACCCGAACCCATCGTCCTGGTCAGTTCCTCATGAACTACCTTAACCACTTGCTGTCCCGGGGCAAGGCTCTTCAGGACAGCCTTCCCAACCGCTCTCTCCCTCACCCCAGCGATAAACTTCTTCACCACCTTGTAATTGACATCTGCCTCTAACAATGCTAAGCGGATTTCCCTCAAAGCCTCCTCTATGTTCCTCTCGGTAAGTTTCCCTCTTCCCCTTAACCTCTTAAAAATTTGGCCTAACCTAACAGAGATAGCTTCAAACAACTTCGTTTTCTCCCAAAACCTCAACCACAGAGCACCCAGAGGATAACAGAGAGCGCTGAGATTTTCTAAAATATAAAATTTTTTGTCTGCCCAAGGAGCACTGCTTGAGAATCAGCACTGCCTAACGGCACTGCCTGAGAATCGGCACTGCTTTGCGGTGCTTCGGCTGTGCTTCGCGGTGTTTCACCGTGTGGCCTCCCTGCCTGCGGCAGGCAGGTGTGGTTTATATTTTCCTGTCGATTCTGCGGTCAATCATCTCGACCAGCTTCTTAATCCTCCTTCCGGCCGAGCCATCGCTTGGCCCCACCGGTGACTCCTTTAGCTGATGTAATTCATCGGCCATGCGTAGAGCAGTCAGAACAGCTACCTTGGCCGTAGAGACCAGAGAAGAATGTTCAGCTACCTCCTTCATCTTCTCATCTACATACTGGGCTAATTCTTGCATGTATTCTGAATCTTCTTCCCCTCTCAAAGAATACTCCATTCCAAATATCTTCACCTTGGTGAACTTCTCCATCAGCTCTCCCGGCCAATTACCTTCTCTATCCGCTCCAGCATCCCCTCCACTTTCGATTTAATGGCTGTCCTCTCCTT
>JAUWHM010000090.1 GCA_030605915.1 Nitrospirota bacterium
AATAGACGAGGCCATAGATGCATTCCAGAGGGCAAGTCAATTCAATCCCCGCTATTATAACAATCTGGGGATCGCCTATGTAGAGAAGGGTGATTTAGATGAAGGCATCAAGGCTCTCCAGAAAGCTCTAACTGCCAAAATAGATACTGAGGTTACTTATGTTAACTTAGGGATTATTTATGGAAAGAGAGGAGACCTTGATAAGGCTATCCAGGCTTATAAGAAAGCTATCCAGGTCAACCCTGACTACGAAGAAGCGCATGCTAACCTGGCCATCGCTTACCTTGATAAGGGAGATTGCCAGGAAGCAGTAAGGGAGGCAAAATTCTGGGTCAAACTCAGACCGGATCTCTGGAACTCCCATGCCCTCTTAGCCTCCGCCTACGAAGCGCAGGGCAACCTGACCGCGGCCAGGAAAGCATGGAAAAAGGTCCTTGCCTTGGACCCCGAGAACCGCCTGGCTAAGGAGCACCTGAAGAAGCTCTCTGATATCCGCTGACAAAAATGGGCAGGCCTTCCACCCGCCCATAAGCTATTGACTGAACCACATCATTTCTGGCATTAGTCAACCATACCGGTAATACCTTCTACTGTGCACGGACTGCCTATCTCAAACTTGACGTGGCCGTCCATGTAGAGAATGTTGACTCCATCGTCGCCATGGTTGTCGCCAGCCGCCAAGTCCTCGCTCTCACTATCCCAGACACCGTCAATATTATCAGCCATGACAGGAGTATCTGCGGCATCCATCTCGGTCAGCCCCGCTTTATAGGCATAGGAACTGCTGGCACCAATCCCGTCACTGGTGGTAGGAGCCGCTTCACTGGAACTCGGGCAGGCAAACACCTTGGTGGCACCGATATAATCAGGATAGAGGGGTATTAATTCGCTAGTGCCGGTTCCACCAGCATTAGGCAAATACTCATCGTAATCGGTGGCATACATCTTCATACCATAGCTAATCTGCTTCAGGTTGCTGCCGCAGCTGGCCCTTCTGGCCATCTCCCTTGCCTTGGCCAGGGCGGGAAGTAGCATAGCCGCCAGAATGGCTATGATAGCGATGACTACTAGAAGTTCAATAAGAGTAAACCCTAAGAAAACCTTTTTCTTCATTATTATTCTCTCACCTCCTTACTGTTCCATCTTGCCACTGAATACACAAAATTCACTAAGACAACCTTTTCTATCCCCTCACCGTAATCCTCTCCCACGAGGGGAGAGGGCACGGTAAGTCCATGCTCTCAGCGAGTTCAATGACTCTCGCTGCTCCTATACGCAATTTCTGTGCCAGGTAAGATGGATAATTATGTTGTGGTTACTAAGTATATGTTGTTACTTCACTTATGCAGAATAATGGCTCACCTGAATAAATCCAATGAAAGCCAACAGTGTTCCTATATGGAACACAAAGAGGTGATATGTGTTCCATTATGGAGATTTATTTTGAAGTCTCGTAATGAAATCCTGGAGATTATACTTCTTCACCTTCCTCCAGAGGGTATTTCTGGCAATCCCTAAATTCTTAGCTGCTTTCTGTTGGTCTCCTCCTGTCCTCTCCAGCTCATCCATGATAATCTGCCTCTCCCTCACCTCCAATGTCCTGCCCTCGGCTTGAGAAGGCGCTACCGCGGTTATCTCCGGGGGAAGCGAGTCCACTTTTATTACTTCTCCTTTACTCAATATAAGGGCTCTTTCCACGGCGTTCTCTAACTCCCGAACATTCCCCGGCCAATCATACCCCATCAACAGATTCATTGCCTTAGGAGCTACTTCTATCTCCCCACCCATGGCTCTTATCTCGGCGTATTTCTTTAAGAAATGCTCCACTAAAAGGGGAACGTCATCTCTTCGCTCTCGCAGGGGAGGCAGGTGAATCCTTATAACATTGAGACGATAGTATAGGTCCTCTCTGAATTCACCCTCCTGCATCTCCTTCTTTAAATCCCGATTGGTAGCGGCTATTATCCGGACATCTACCTGAATCGTCTTCGTCGCCCCTACTCTCTCAAACTCCCTCTCCTGCAGGACCCGTAAGATTTTCGCCTGGAGGTGAGGGCTCATATCAGCCACCTCGTCTAAGTAGATAGTCCCCTGATGAGCTATCTCAAACTTACCCTGTTTCATCCTGATTGCTCCGGTAAAAGCTCCCTTCTCATGTCCAAATAGCTCGCTCTCCAAAAGCTCACCGGGTATAGCCGCACAATTTACACTGACAAATGGTTGCCTTCGCCGCGGGCTCAAGGAATGGACAGCGTGAGCGATGAGTTCCTTTCCTGTGCCGCTTTCTCCCTCAATGAGAATGGTGGATGGGGTGGGAGCCACCATCCTCACTAATTGGTGGACGGCCTTCATCTTCGCACTAACGCTGATGATATCCTTCAACTGATATTTGCTGGCCAGCTCCTCCCTCAGGCGTCTGTTCTCTTCTAAGACCCTCTGGTGCTCAATCACCTTCTTAATGGTCAGAATTATCTCCTCCGGATTGAATGGCTTCACTATATAGTCGTAGGCCCCTTGCTTCATCGCCTCTACTGCCGTGGCCACTGTTGGATAGGCAGTTATCATTAAGACCTCCATCTCCGGATTTATCTTCTTAGCTCTTCTGAGAAGCTCCACTCCATCCATCCTGGGCATCTTGAGGTCAGCAATCATAATGGAGAAAAGAGCTTCCTCCATATTCCTTAGAGCCGTTTCTCCACTTTCAGCCGTGCTGACCTGGTAGCCCTCATCCTGCAAGATAGATTTAATGGTTTCCCTCATATTCTTTTCATCGTCAACAATTAGAATCTTCCGCTTGCAGCACTCTTTCGTGTCATCCATGGGAAACTGGTAATCTTATAGTAATGGTGGTTCCTCTACCTACCTTGCTTTCTGCCTCACAGGAGCCCTTATGACTTTCAATGATGCTATGAGTTATAAATAGTCCCAGGCCACTTCCCTTCTCCTTGGTGCTGTAGAATGGTTCAAAGACCTTGCCAACGACGTTTTCAGGAATCCCGCAGCCGCTATCAGTGAAGGAAATCTCAATCGTTGAAGGTTTGATGTTAAAGGTTGAAAGTATCCTTAGGGTGCCACCATCCGGCATAGCCTCAAGGCTATTTCGAATGACATTGGAGAAAGCCTCTTTAATTTGCTCAGAATCTACTAAGATAGATGGTAGGGGAGAGAAATCTTTCTGGACTTTTATTTTTCTCAGGTCAGTCACGATAGAGCAGTGCTGCCTGAGAATCGGCACTGTTTCACCGTGTTTGCACTGTCTGGATAAAGCCTCCTCTAAATATTGGTTGATGTCGGTCCGAGTGAGTTTAGGCTGCCTGGGCTGGGAATAGTTTAGAAGGTCGGTAATCAACTTATCGCAGCGGCTGACTTCCTCACCCAGGATATCAATCTGTTTTCTGGTTGAAAGAGCATCCTTTCCCAAATGCCGTTTTAGATAGAAGCTACAGTTAGTTATGGTGGCCAGAGGGTTCTTTAAGCCATGTGCAATCCCAGCGGCTAACCTTCCCACCGCCGCTAATCTTTCCGAACGAACCAACCTGTCTTCGGCCTTTCTAAGGTCCTCTAAGGCTATTTCCCGTCTCTCCCAGTGCTTCTTCACTAAATTAGCGATCCCTCCCGAGGAGGCGGCTATCCCTAACAGAAATACCACTCTAATCAGAAATAGTCTGTCCTTGAGGAAGGTAAATCTTCCCTCAAAGAGAAAGATGGCCAGGAAGTAAGCGAAGAAGAAGATAACCAGCGTGGGTCCCTGGACTTTAAAGCTGGGGAAGTTTGCCGATGCCCTGATCATCAGCATACAGTAAACAAGATAAAGCTCGCTTCGCCTTCCTTCAGTAACATAGATGAGAGCACTGAAGAAGAGGATATCGGCAACCAGGGATAAATAAGCGCCAGTCCTTATCCCTTTTAGAGCTCCCCTGCGGCAGAAGAGATAGGAGAAGGCGACATTAGTGGCTAAATATGAACCAACGCTGTAGTAGAGGATGGGGTCACGGATGCCAGCCCTATTGATTAGCCAAACTAAGATTACTGAGATAAGGACCAATGACCATTTAACCGGCAGCATGATATTTTTTTCAAAAGATAGGACTTCACGCCACCGCTCCTCACTGCTCTCAGTCCTCTCACTTAATGCCGGTCGGATACCCTTACTGGCACAAGCACCCTCACGGGCACAGGTAAATCCGACCCCTACAGGTTCTTCTCTCATCTGTCCATTATCTCCCTCACCCGATCAAGAACCCTCTCTGCTATCTCCTTCTTCAACATCTTAGGAAGGCTCTCCACCTTACCCGCTCGATCTATGATCTTAACTGCGCTGGCGGGAGAGCCGAAGCCAGTGATGTCATTGGCTACGATGAGGTCTAAATTCTTCCTCCGAAGCTTAGCCTTTGCATTCTTTACTAAATCTTCAGTCTCAGCCGAAAATCCTACTAATATTCTGCCTTCCTTCCGTCTGCCTATCTCGTAGAGGATGTCAGGATTTGGCTCCAGTTCCAAGAGAAAAGTTTCTCTTCCCTTTTTAATCTTACGCTTTGAAATCTTTTTTGGCCGATAATCGGATA
>JAUWHM010000035.1 GCA_030605915.1 Nitrospirota bacterium
GCTGCATTCAGTAGAGCCTGGGCTGAGAACTTGTCCGGATACTCCTCCGATGCCTTCTGCGGATGCTCTTCCTGAGATCTAGCCGACCCGGGAATTAAACCACAAGTAGTAACCAGCAGAAAAAGAGGCAGGGCCATGGGAGATAGATAGTGACGTCTTCTTCTCTCTATGATTTGCTTTCGCATTCTTTTATCATCTTTCTTGTGTTATCTAAAAAACCACTTTTGGGATATTCCCTTGCTAGAGTCTCAAACTTTCTTAATGCTTTGCTGTATTTTCCATCCCCATAGTAAAGCATTCCCGCGAAATAGAGAGCGACATCGGCCTTCTCCCCATGTGGGCATTTGTCGACAACTTCAGAGAACTTCTCTATTGCCTTCCTCTTATCTCGTAGCGGCCCCATATATATCTTCCCAGACATGAATAGAACATCATCAGTCCATTGGCTTTTTTTGTAACCGGCCAGGAACTTCTTGCAACATTTTAAGGCCTGTTGGTGCTGCCCGAGCTGCTTGTAGCAACGTGCCATCTGCATAAGGGCATAGGCTCCCTCCTTGCTTCTCGTCTCTTTTTTAACTGCCTTCTGGTAGGCATCCCTGGCCTTATCATACTGCCTGGACGTAAAGTACGTATCTCCAAGTTTTACCCAGCGGGCAGCCTTACCGAATGAGCCTTCGGCGCCCCCTGGCAGGTGAGACCTTTGCTTCTGACAAGCCTCAATCAGGCGCTCAAGCCCTGTGGCTTTTTTATCCCCCGGTTTCCCAACAAGCTCTCTCCGAAAAATTTCTTCTGCCTCCTTGAACCTTCCGAGGTGGAAGTAGCAAAGGCCCAGCTTGTGCTGTGTCTGAGAGACAAGATTGCTTTTGGGATAGTCCTTGAGTAACCTGGCGTAAGCTTTAAGAGCATACGTGGGTTTGTCCAGTATCTCAAGGTAAGTATCTCCTGCTGCCAGGAGGCAGTCATCGGCCCAGGAGCTTTCTCGTCTGCGGAAGAGGAGCTCATCCCATGCCCGGATTGCATCTTTGTAATCTCCCTCCGCAGAGAGGCAGGATCCTATGCGGTAGGAAGCTATCTCATATTCACCGGACCGGGCAAATCTGAGGTTCCCGGTGATCTTTTGATAAGCTTTCCGGGCATCCTGATAGTTGCCACGGCTGTAAAGAGATTCAGCTTTCTGGAAGAGAATCTTGGCCTCAGAAGCTTTGTCTTTCTTCTTGCTTTGGTGGGATGCATGCCTTGCAGCCTGAAGTGCCTGGTCACACCTCTGGAGCCACTGGCGAGCTCGATCTGATGCAGAACTGTCAGGGTAGTCCTTTAGGAATGATTTATACAATGCTTTCGCTTTGGTATATTCCTTCTTGGTGTAATAAATCCATGCCATCTGGTACAGGGCCTCAGGGAGACGGTCGCTTCGTCGAAACTTCTTTACGAACTCCTGATAGTCCTCCAGAGCAAGGTCGAGCTGTTTCAGCTTGAAGGCACGGGTGCGAGCTATATCCAGAAGAGCATCGTCTTGCCACGGGCCATAGTGAAATTTCTTGAGCAGCGCCTGCCATGTCTGGACTGCTTCTGGGAACTTCCCCAGAGCACGCAGGCAAAGGCCCTTGCGGTAAAGAATCTCTTGAGTGTAGGGAGAAAGCTTCCAGCGATTCAGGATAACATCATAAATATTGATTGCTTCCTGATGTTTCCCAGAAGCAGTTAGCTTTCTTGCTCTGGCTATATCATCCCTTGGGGTTCCGGCATGAGAGCTGCTGAGGGTAAAAAAGAGATTAGCTGAGATAACCAGGATGTAGAGAGTCACGCGCCTATAGCGCAGCATAGGGGAATCCCTTTCTGTTTTAATTCTTCGTGGCATTCTTATCTACCTCTGTTCCGCAATCGTCATTCTACCAACTTTCATCTCGACCGTCAAGTTGTTTACAGATTACTTATTTCTCTTTTATTTTGCTTTTGCGTATTTGCCTCACTTCTCATGCCCAAAACTGGCATTTCCAAGGCTTATTTCGGGCTATTATTTCGCTTTAGGGGCCCTAAGGCGAAATGGAAACTCTCAATGCGAGTTATGGCCAATGTTTAGGTTTATTTATAAGGATTTTTCTTGCCTGCAGTAAAGATGGTCTTGGCAGCACCGATGTTGCCGGAGTGGTCAGTTGCCTTGATAACAACCATGTGCTCGCCCGCAGACAGTTCCGAGATGGTGAATTCAAAGGGTTCACGATTGGAATCCAAAACTTCATCCAGGGGATGGATAGCTGTCCAATCTCCGCCGTCCAATGAATATTTTAGATTTTTTATATGGCAGAGGTTGTCCTTAGCCTCTCCTTTAATGATACAACTTGAATCAGAGAAGACAGTGGCCTTCAACTTCTCTACTACCGGTCGGGTATTATCAATAATGAATGGTTGGCTTATCTCTTCGTCAGTGAGAGCAATATCGGGAGGATTGTCAGGGCTATCGTTAGCTACTAATCTTACCAGGTAGATGCCATCAGGGAAGGTGAGGCTGTCCCAGCTATAGGAAGTTTCTTTAATTTCCTTCTCCAGTTCCTTCCATTTCGCTTCCTCTTCCCCTCGGAAATAGAGGTCATACATCAGACTATCACCGTTAGGGTCCCGCGCTTCCCAGCTAATCGTCTTCTTGCCCTGATTTTCTTTCTTGACTTGAGCACTGTTGGGAAGGGAAGGTTTTCCTTCCTTCTCCGAAGGAGGCGGCCTCTCTTCCCCTAACTCGGGCACTTTTATGGCTAAAATTTGGGGAGCCTGGTTCCTGGGTAGGAGAGCTAAGGAGACTTCAGTAATGGCTGGGGTAATACCTCTATTCACCGTAGATAAGGTAGCTTGATATTGGATGAAACGAGCGGGGGGACTTACCACAGACGCTCCCTTAGAATCTTTATACTCCTTGGACCAGGGACTCCAGGTATCACCTGGCTTTTTAGTGTTTCCAGATCGGGTAGTCAGGGTTATCTTTGTCCCCCGGGGCATCTGCCCTTTCCAGGAGATATTACCCCACTTAGTGATAAATTTAGCATCATAGACCCTGGATTCAAATGTTCCCTCCTTAGCATAATGAATGGAGGAGAATTCATAGAGGCGACCTAAGTTGCCCGTGGAAAAGTAAATGCGGTTGTCTGCACAGGCTAAAGAGAGAACCTGTGGTTCGGAAGCTTCTAAGAGGGTAGTTGCTTCTTGCTGAGGATTTATTTTATAAATGAGTCCTCCATTTCCCGTTCCAACGTAGAGATTATCTTCCTGGTCAACCGCCAGGGAGAGAATTATAGCCTCCCTGGAGCAGAACCATTCTACAGAATCACCTTGAGGGGTAATCTTGTAGATGAGGGAGCTGAGCACCTTCTCCTCCCCCCCCTCTTTTGACTGAGGACTGGGGAAAGGGATGGCAGAAGGAGGACCTTGACCACCTGCTCCTTTTCCCATAGCTGAGGCGTAGAGATTGTTTTGGCTATCCAGGACCAAGGAGTGAATCTCATTCTGAGGAGGGTCGTAGAGGGCAAAGATTTTACCTTCCTGGGTTATCTTGTAGATTATCCCCTGGCCCTCGCTGCCGGCATAAAGGTTGTCCTCATTATCAATGGCCAGGGAAAGAATGTGGGTTTCAGGGGAATCGTAAATCTGCTTGACCTCACCTTGTGGAGAAATTTTATAGACTCTACCTCTCTGTCCAGTAGCAACCAAAAGATTTTCTTGACTATCAAAGAGAAGAGCCCAGATATATTCTTCCTCCAGGTCACAGAAGACTTGAGCTGAGCCATCGGCTCTCACCTTATAGACTATTCCTCGAGGAGAACTTCCCACATAGATATTTCCTTCTTTATCTAAAGCTAAACTGTGAATGGCGATTTCGGGAGAATCGTAAAGGAGGGAGCCCTTACCATCCTCAATCTTATAGATAGCTCCGTTATTGCCGCTTCCGGCGTAGATTCTACCTTCCCCATCTACCACTAAGGACCAGATATAGAGCTGGGTTGAATCATAGAGGAGCTTGACAGAAGGTCCCAGGATTAATTCATCCTTACTGGTAGTAGAGGTGCTGCGCAGTTCTCCCTTATCAAAGTCACCCTGAGCGGCGTCGCGCCAGATGGAGGTGGTGACCCCATATGCCAATGATTGGGAAAAGATGGCGATAGATAGAAAGAATATTACCGAAGCTGGTTTCTTCACTTCCCCACTACCCCTTTCTGGCTCTCAACAGTTAAGGAAAGGCTATGCTTTCCAGTAGAGATTACCCAATCGGTCGGAATTTTAGTCTGGACTAAATTGGTGGCCTTGGTCACTCCCCCCAGCCCGGCCTCCTTAGAAGTGCCCATCACAGTTAATATCGACCCGGGCAGACTGGGAAGTTCTTCCCCCGAGATGGATGCTCCTCCCCTGGGAAGAACCATCTTGATTATGACATCAGTGTTCCGAGCCTGCTCCTCCATGAGTTTTATCAACTGGTCAAGACTGTTGGGCTTGAACTTATAGGGAGCTCTCTTCTCCTCTTCTTGACGAGCAGTAATGGCATCAGA
>JAUWHM010000081.1 GCA_030605915.1 Nitrospirota bacterium
CTCCTTGCGGTAGTAGCTGAGTAGTCTTGCCGTCTCCGACCGGTACAGCTCGATTCTCTTCCTGACTATCTCCTCTCCATCATCGCGGCGCTGATAGAGCTCTCCCCCACAGCGGTCGCAGACTCCTTCTCTCCTCGGCGGCAAATTCTTTATGTGAAAAACGGCCTGGCAGCGACGGCACACTCTCCTCCCGGAAAGTCGTTCTATTAGAATCTGGCTGGAGGTTTCCAAGTTAATAACTAAGTTCAGCCCTAAAGGGCGTCCTGTGGACAGGGGACCGCCGCCCGTCTCATTTAAAGTCCTCTGGAGAGACTGAGCTTGAGCTAAGGTGCGGGGGAAGCCATCTAAGATGAAACCACTGTGGCAATCATCCTCCCTTATTCTGCCTCCAATTACCTCAATCATCACTTCGTCTGGGACCAAACCACCTCCCTCAACATATCTCCTTACGGTCTTACCTAACTCTCGGCCCTCAGCCATGGCCTGGCGCAAGATGTCACCCGTAGATATATGAGGGATATTCAGTCTCTCGCTCAAGAGCTTCGCTTCTGTCCCTTTTCCTGACCCCGGCGCTCCCATTAATATTATTCTCACCTTCTCGCTTTTATTCTCCCCTTCTTCATGAACCCATTGTAATGTCTCATCAATAGATGGGATTCTATCTGTTTCACTGTATCCAGAACTACCCCAACGATGATGATAAGACCGGCTCCTCCACAAAAACTGGTAAGGAGGCTTCCCTGCCCCAGCCCTAATCTAATGGATACCATGGTGGGCATGATGGCAATGAAGGCTAGCCCCGCTGCTCCGGCCAAGGCTATCCGGTTCATAACATGATAGAAGTAGTCAGCGGTTGGCTTTCCCGGTCTAATTCCCGGAATGAAGCTCCCATATTTTTTCATGTTATCAGCAATATCAGCGGGATTGAAGGTTATGGCTGTATAGAAATAGCAGAAGAATATAATGAGGATTACATAGAGGGTATGCCAGACTAGCGTCCCGGTGAGAAAATCGCCCACTGAACTTATCACTTCGTTATTAAATTGTTTCAGGAAGGGAAGGAAGCCGAGTAAGGCCATAGCAAAGATTATGGGGATCATCCCGGCCTGATTAAGTCGTAGGGGTATATAGGTAGCCTGCTGGCTGTAGACACGCCTACCCACGATGCGCTTGGCGTGCTGGACCGGGACCCGCCGTTGAGCCTGGGTGAGGATGACTACGGCGGCCGTCATTAGAACGGTAAGAACAACGAGGATGAAGGCCACATGGTGTCTTAACATCCCATCTTTGAGGAGGATAATGGCCTGGAGAATAGCAGTGGGAATTTGAGAGATTATGTTAACGGCAATAATCAGGGAGATGCCATTACCAATTCCCCGCTCAGTGATCTGCTCTCCCAGCCACATGATAAAGATGGTTCCAGCCGTAAGGGTAATCATAGCCGTTAATCGGAATGACCAGCCGGGATTGGGTACTATTGGCACACCATCAAGTTTCATCGGCTCCAGAAATGCTCGGCAGATCATTAGAGATTGGATGATACATATCACCAATGTCCCATAGCGGGTATATTGGGTGAGTTTCTTGCGACCGGCTTCCCCCTCCTTGGACAATTTCTCCAAGAAAGGAACCACCGCCGTCAGAAGTTGCATGATAATCGAGGCAGTGATATAAGGCATAATCCCCAGGCCAAAGATAGCTCCACGGCCCAGGGCTCCCCCGGCAAACATATTGGCTAAACCAAAGAGGGTTCCCCTCATTTTATCAAACCAGGCCGCCAGGACTGCCCCATCAATGCCTGGAGTTGGTATATAGCATCCTATTCTAAAAACGATTAAGAGAAGCGCGCTAAAGATTATTCGCTTCCTTAAGTCAGGTATCCGAAATGCATTTCGAAAGGCACTAAGCATGCTCAATCACCTCTACGGTTCCTCCCATCTCTTCTATTCTGCGCTGTGCAGACTTACTGAAACGGTGAGCAGATACCCGCAGTCCCCTCTTAGTCAATTCCCCCTCGCCTAAAATCTTGACAAGACACTTCCTTCCTTCGCTTGCAGCACTCTTACGTGTGATAATTCCCATCTTCCTTAAATTCTCTGGAGTGACTTCAGCTGCCTCCTCAAATTTATTCAGACGGCTAACATTAATCGTAGCGTATTCTGTTCCCAGGTGAGTGAAACCCCTCTTGGGAACTCTCCTGATCAAGGGTGTCTGTCCTACCTCAAAACCGGGGGTAACTCCTCCTCCCCTCCGAGCCCCGGACCCCTTCTGGCCTCTTCCCGATGTCTTCCCATGGCCAGAGCCAGGACCCCTCCCTACTCCCTTTCTCCTGTGCTTAGAACCAGGAGGACTCTTAAGCTGGCTAAGGTTCACTGGACTCCCTTTCTCGCTCCCTGACTGCATCCTGAATCTTTCTCAGCTGATTCAACGCCTCCATGGTCGCTTTAACCGTATTGAGAGCATTGCTTGAACCTAAGGACTTAGTCAAGATATCGCTCACTCCAGCCGATTCCAGGACTGCCCTTACCGGTCCTCCGGCAATCACTCCTGTTCCCTCCGAGGCTGGCTTGAGGAGAACTCTGCCTGCTCCCCAGTGGCCAATTACCTGGTGACGAATGGTTCTTCCGCCCACCAAGGGCACATTGAGCAGATTCCTCTTGGCCACTTGAGTTCCTTTCCTTATTGCCTCCGCAACTTCGTTGGCCTTACCCAATCCGTAGCCTACATATCCCTTGCCATCACCAATGACAACAAGAGCACTGAAGCTGAATCGCCTTCCTCCTTTTACTACCTTGGCTACCCGCTTTATCTTAATCACTCTTTCCTCTAATAACTCCAGTTCATCCGGTTTAACCTTCAAAACTTCAGTCCTCCCTCTCTGACTTCTTCAGCTAAGACTCTCACCCGGCCGTGGTAGAGGTAGCCACCCCGATCGAATACTACCTGCTTTATTTTCTTCTCCCGGCATTTCTCAGCTAAAAGCTTCCCCGCCTTTTTAGCTCCCTCTACGCACCCGCCGTAGCTGCCCCTCAATTGCGGAGATAAGCTAGAGATAGCCAAAATCGTTCGGCCTGCCTCATCGTCCACCAACTGGGCATAAATATTTCTCAGGCTCCTGAATACACTGAGCCTGGGCATCTCCGCCGTCCCAGATACTTTTCTCCTCACCCGCCGGTGGCGTCTCCGCCTAGCCAACTGCTTATTCTTAGTCATTTATGTTACCGCTGCCTTACCTGCCTTCCGCCTCAGCCCTTCTCCCCGATGCCTAATTCCCTTCCCCTTGTATGGCTCTGGTGGATAAATGGCCCGAAGCCGTGCGGCCACCTCTCCCACCAGCTGCTTATCAACGCCTCTCACCTTGATCTGGGTAACCTGGGCTTCCCGAGATGTATCTACTTCCACTCCTTCCGGCAGATCGAAGTTAACGGGATTGGAGAATCCCAGTCTAAGGCTCAATTTTCTCTCCTTCACCTCAGCTCGGTAACCGACTCCATGAATCTCCAAGGCTCTCTCGAAACCAGCCGTCACTCCTTCCACCATATTGGATAGCAGTGTGCGAGTGAGGCCGTGCAGCGAAGCAGCACTGCCACGGCTGTGAAGAGACCGCCCCTGCCTGATATCACGCAGCCGTTCTACTATAATCTGGTTATCACTCAGCTTTACTTTTATCAGGGGAGATACCTTCTGAGTTAGTTTCCCCTTGGGACCCTCTATCTCAACTAAGTCTCCATTGACGGTAACTTTCACGCCATGGGGAATATCTATTGGCCTCCTACCTACCCTGGACATCCAACCCTCACTCCGTTCGTTAAAATTAAATATAAAAAAATTCCTCGCCCCGCTAAAGCGGGCTCGTCATAACTTTTTTACTGTATAGGAAATGAATTTTTAGTAGTAAGGAAAGTTTTATACTTTCCTATACTGCCAAAAAGCGGCGCCCGAGGCAGCCGCTGCTACCAAACATGGCAAAGCACCTCTCCTCCCACTGCTTCCTTGCGGCAATCGTCATCGATCATAATCCCTTTGGAAGTGGAAAGAATTGCTATTCCTGAGCCTCCCAAGACCCTGGGGACTTTCCCCTTCTTAGCGTAGACTCTTAAGCCCGGTTTGCTTATTCGGCGCAGACCATTTATCATCTCTTCCCGGTTCGGTCCATACTTAAGATAAATCCTCAATAGACCCTGCTTCCTATCCTCAATTTTTCTATAGTTCTTTATGAAACCTTTCTCTTTCAAGACCCTAACTATCTCCCCCTTTAGCCTGGAAGCGGGAATATCAACTTTATTATGCTGGGCTCGACTGGCGTTACCAATCCTAATGAGCATATCAGCAATCGGATCGGTCATTCCCATTGATAGCTCCTCCTTACCAACTTGACTTAATCACTCCCGGAATCTCGCCCTTAAGAGCCAGGGAGCGAAAACATATTCGACACAGTCCAAACTTGCGGATGAAGGCCCGTGGCCGGCCACAGAGATGACAGCGGTTATATCTGCGCACCTTATACTTCGGCTCCCGATTAGCTTTCTCAATCAGACATTTCTTAGCCATTTAAGGTCCCTCTTGAAATTCCTGGAAAGGCATTCCTAACAGATGAAGGAGCTGCCTTGCCTCCTCATTGCTCTTAGCGGTAGTTGCCAGGGTGATGTCCATTCCATGCACCATAGGTATCTTCTCGTAGCTGATCTCAGGGAAGATTATCTGCTCTTTGATCCCCAAAGTGAAGTTCCCGGCACCATCAAATGAGTGCGGGGAGATGCCTCTGAAATCTCTGACCCGAGGAAGGACTACATTTACCAATCGGTCAAAGAACTCATACATTCTCTTTCCTCTCAGCGTAACCTTGCAGCCGATGGACATCCCCGCCCTTATCTTAAAGGCAGCCACTGACTTCTTTGCCTTAGTGACAGATGGCCTTTGACCGGTGATAGCAGCCAGTTCTCCCACGGCTGAGTCCAAAAATTTAGGCTCAGCTACCGCCTCACCCAAGCCGACGTTAATGACGATCTTCTCCAACCGGGGCACCTGAAGACTATTCTTATATTTGAATTTCTCCTTTATCTGGGGAAGAATCTGTTGCTGGTATTTATCTTTTAGTCTGGCCATTCTCTCTATTTCCCAATTATTTCTCCGCAGCGGCGGCAGATTCTCGCCTTCGTTCCATCCTCTAATTTCCGATGCCCTATACGGGTAGCTCGATTGCAGCGGGGGCAGTAGACCATCACATTGGATACATGCAGCGGGGCTTCCTTCTGGAGAATGCCACCTTGCTGCTCAGGAGGTCGAGCTCGGGTATGGCGCTTAACGAAATTCATACCCTCAACAATTACCCTTTCCCTTTTGGGGAGGACCCGCAGTACCTTACCGGTCTTCCCCTTATCTCTGCCAGCGATTGCCCGAACCATATCACCTTTTCTAATCTGCATCCTACCATCCCTCCAAAGGGCGATGCATTTCTGAGCGAGCATTGGTAGCGCAGCGCTCGACGGAGCGTAGAGAGAAAAGGGATAAAGCAGAAAAACCTGTTTGAGCCCGAAGGGCGAGTTTTCTTCTGCCCCTTTTCGACCGTAGCGAAGTAGCGAGCAACCACAAGCGAGCGAGAAATGTATCGGTCATACCACCTCTGGCGCTAAGCTGATTATCTTGGCGAAGTTCTTCTCCCTCAACTCCCCGGCCACTGGGCCGAATATCCTTGTTCCCACTGGATTGCCCTGCTCGTCAATAATTACCGCTGCATTTCGGTCAAATTTTATATATGAGCCATCAGGGCGGCGGGTTTCTTTCTTCGTCCTGACGATAACTGCTCTGACCACATTACCCTTCTTAATCGTCCCTCCCGGCACAGCTTCTTTAACCGAACCAATGATGATGTCCCCTATCGAGCCACTGCGTCGATTGCTGCCCCCCAGGACTGTAATACAGGCTATGCGTTTAGCCCCCGAGTTATCAGCAATATTTAGAATAGACCTCATCTGCACCATCTACTTCACTTTCTCCACAATCTCCACCAACCGCCATCTCTTCTCTTTGCTTAAGGGTCTGGTCTCCACTATCTTTACTTTGTCTCCAACCTTGGCTCCACCTCGCTCATCATGTACCTTGAATTTAGTCGTTCTTCTAACGACCCGTTTATATACAGGATGCTTAACCAATCTCTCCACCGCTACCACGATGGTCTTATCCATCTTATCGCTGACAACCTTCCCCACTCTAACTTTCCTATGTCCCCGTTTATTCATTTTGCCTTTCTCTTCTCATTTACAATAGTCTTTATCCTGGCAATTGCTTTTCGAACTTCCCTGGCTCTACTTGGATTTTCCAGTTTTCCAGTCACTCGTTGTAGCCTTAAGTTGAAAAGCTCTTCTCGGGAATCAGACTCCTTCTGAGCTAATTCTTCTAAGGTCAACTGATGCAATTCACTCGCCTTCATATTCTCATCTGGTAATAAATTTCGTTCTCATGGGCAATTTATGAGCGGCCAAACGCATCGCCTCCCGAGCGGATTCCTCAGGAATACCTTCCAATTCAAACAAGATGCGTCCTGGCTTCACCACGGCCACCCAATATTCAGAGGAACCTTTCCCCTTGCCCATTCTGGTTTCAGCTGGTTTGGCGGTCACTGGCTTATCCGGGAATACCCTTATCCAGACCTTACCTCCCCGCTTAAGATGTCTGGTAAGGGCCACCCGGGCGGCCTCGATTTGACGATCAGCAAGCCAGCTAGGCTCCAGAGCCTTAAGTCCATACTCACCAAAGCCAAGGGTTGAGGCTCGGCAGGATTTACCCTTCATTCGTCCCCTTTGAGCCTTACGAAACTTCACCCTTTTTGGCATGAGCGGCATTCTTCTTTTCCTCCGGGAGAATCTCTCCCTTGAAGATCCAGACTTTAATTCCAATCATCCCGTAGGTGGTCTTGGCCTCAAAGGTTCCATAATCTATATCACCTCGTAAAGTGTGTAATGGGACTCTCCCTTCTCGGTACCACTCCGAACGGGACATCTCTGCCCCACCTAAGCGTCCACTACAGGCTATCCTTATTCCCTTAGCTCCTAAGTCCATGGTCAGCCTTACTGCCTTCTTCATCGCTCTTCGGAAAGACACCCTTCTCTCTAACTGCTGAGCAATCCCCTCGGCTACCAACCGAGCATCCAGGCCGGGATCCTTCACCTCCTGGATATCAATGAAGACCTGTCTTCCGGTCATCTCCTCCAATTCTTCTTTGAGGCGATCCACTTCCGCTCCTCTGCGTCCAATTATAATTCCGGGGCGGGCACTGTGAAGCGTTATCCTTACCCGATCTGAAGCTCTTTCGATCTCAATTCGAGCCACTCCAGCATGAGACAACTTATCCTTAACGTACTTACGAATCCTTATGTCTTCCTGAAGAAGGTTTCTGTACCCCTTCTTAGCAAACCAGCGTGAATCCCAGTCCCGGATAAATCCTAACCTAAATCCAATCGGATGAACCTTCTGACCCATACCCTCACTTCCTTCCTTCTCCCTCTTCCCGCTCTTTGAGCACTACCGTGATATGGCTTGACCTCTTAAGAATCTGAGTAGCTCTGCCCATGGCTCGGGGTATAAATCTTTTTAGAGATGAGCCAGCATTAACATAGGCTTGCGCCACATAGAGCCGGTCAACATTCACTTTAGAATCCCGCCCAGCGTTAACTAAGGCTGATTTGACTACCTTCTCCACCGGGCCTCTGGCTGCCTTTGGAGTAAACTTAAGGATAGCTAAGGCCTCATCCACTCTCTCTCCCCGAATGAGGTCGATGACTTGGCGAACCTTGCGCGCCGATACAGGCACATATTTAGCAACTGCTCTTGCCTCCACCTTTATTTACCTCATGTTATGTTTTGGTCGCTGAGCGCTCCGTGTGAGCACCATGGGCTCTGAAGGTTCTGGTGGGAGAAAACTCTCCCAACTTATGGCCCACCATCTCCTCAGTAATATAGGTGGGAACAAATTGTCTGCCGTTGTGAACGGCTATGGTGTAGCCAATAAATTCAGGGACAATGGTTGAACTTCGAGCCCAGGTTCTAATCACTTTCTTCTGGCCAGAATGAATCATCCTCTGGATCTTCTTTAATAACTTCTGATCGACATAAGGTCCCTTCTTAACTGACCTACTCATTATTTCCTCCCCTTCACAATATAGCGGTCTCGGCCCTTTCTTCTCCTGGTCTTATATCCCTTGGTCGGTTGGCCCCAGGGACTAACTGGGTGTCTTCCCCCTGAGCTCTTTCCTTCCCCTCCCCCTAAGGGGTGATCTACTGGATTCATAGCTACTCCCCGCACTCGAGGACGCCATCCCAGCCATCGGGAACGGCCAGCCTTCCCGCTTTGAATGCTCCTATGATCTATGTTACCCACCTGACCAATAGTAGCTTGACAGTTTAACTGGATTAGTCTGACCTCACTCGAAGATAGTTTAACTGAAGCATAATTTCCCTCCTTGGTGAGAATCTGAGCCGCTCCACCGGCAGTGCGCACTAATTGCCCTCCTTTGCCCGGTTTAAATTCAATGTTATGAACGAGCGTCCCTTCCGGGATACACCTTAAGGGAAGTGTGTTTCCTATCTTAACCTCAGCCTTCTCGCTGGAGATTATCCTATCTCCCACTCTTAATCCTGAGGGCGAAATGATATATCTCTTCTCCCCATCATCATAATGGAGAAGAGCAATTCTACTGGAGCGATTTGGATCGTACTCTATAGAGGCTACCTTAGCTGGGATATCTACCTTATCCCGCTTAAAATCGATCACTCGATAATGGCGTTTGTGGCCACCTCCTCTATGCCTGACCACAATCCTCCCCTGGAAGTTCCTCCCCCCTTTCTTACTCAAAGGTCTGAGTAACGACTTTTGTGGACGGGTAGTAGTAATCTCCTCAAAGTTAGAACCAACTTTGAATCTTCTGGCCGCCGTTATTGGTTTATATTCTTTCATACTAGCTCTATCTTATCCCCTTCCCTTAGCGTGACAATAGCTTTCTTCCAATCCGGGGTCTTTCCTTCCCGGTAGCGAACGCGCTTCTTCTTTCCGGGCATCTTGACTGTGTTTACCTTGATGGCCTTCACTTTAAATATCTCTTCCACTGCTCTTTTTATCTGGATCTTATTTGCTCTTCTATCTACAGCAAGACAATATTTATTCCCCTTCTGGCTAAGGTCAGTGCTCTTCTCAGTAATTACTGGACTTTTTATGATTGTGCGTGGGTCCATTTTAACAGTCTCGCTTCCAATTGAGACAGAGCCTCCTTAGTTATAATTAGTTTATCGTGGCTCAGTACATCATAAGTATTTAAGGTGAGGGGTAAGCTCAAACTACAATTAGGAATATTGTTAGAATATTTTTTTACCTTTTCATCGACGCTGGAGAGAACCAGCAAGGTCTTATCCTGAGCCTTTAAGCTGCGAAGCACTTCTACCATTTCCTTTGTCTTCACCCTTTCCAACTTAAGCTCATCCAGGATAGCCAACTTGCCTTCCTCCATTTTCGAGCTGAGGGCTGAGCACAGGGCCAATCTTTTCGCCTTCTTAGGAGCCGAGTAGGAATAATCCCTGGGCTTTGGTCCAATAAAGTACCCCCACGACCCCATGTAGGGGAAGGGGTTGGACCAGCCCGGGCCCCGCCATGACCTTTGATCCCCCA
>JAUWHM010000079.1 GCA_030605915.1 Nitrospirota bacterium
GGATTAAATATTGGAAGGAGAATGGGTCCTGGTCAGAATTGGAGAGGTTATCCGATAATCATATCCTCAACTTTTTAAGACGAGCCAAACACATCGTCTTCGGCTTAGAACCCCTCATCGGATATCTGGCCGCCAAGGAGAACGAAATAAAGATGATTCGGATGATTATGGTTGGAAAGTTAAATAACCTCAAGAGGGAACTAATCAAGAGGAATTTGAGGGATACCTATGTCTAACCGGTTACGCCAGCATTTCACAAAGTGTCGGCTATTTACTCTGGAGATGAATAATGCTGTCTAAGATAGCGGTAATCGGGAGTCGAGACTGCATCTTAGGATTCAAAGGCCTGGGTATCTCTATCTTTTCAGCAAAAGATGGGGAAGAGGCCTCCCGGACTTTAGCTGCTCTCGCCAACGATGATTACGCTGCCATCTTCATCACGGAAGATTTCGCTGAAGGGGTGGAGGAAATGTTAAAAGATTTGCGAGAGAGGCCACTCCCTACTGTGACCTTCATCCCCGCCGGGGCCAAAGGAACTCGAGGTCTGGGAATGGAGAGACTCAGAAACAGTGTCAGAAAAGCCGTAGGAGCAGATATCCTATAAACTATTTCCATAGACAGCATGAGGAGGGGTTGAGGGATGGTAGGCAATAACAACATAGAAGAGCAAAAGAGAGGGAATGGATCGGAAAGGAGGGAATATCCCCGATTACCGAGCCATATCTTAGTTGGTTATATCCCTGTGTCAGAGAGGAAGAAATATGTGCACGGAAATGCCATAGCCGCGAACATAAGTGGTGGCGGTATGTATCTTCAAATCTCAGATCTTGCGCCTTCCCACCTACGCAGAATAGAGAAAGGAGCCATAGGTGAGCTAGAACTTGAATTCAAGTTACCATTCAACAATGAACAGATTAAAACTTTGAGTGAAATCAGGTGGTTAAAGCTAGTAAAGTCTGGAGTAATTGGCCTGGGTGTAAAATTTCTTAATATGGACGTGAAAGATAAGGGAAAGCTCCTGAGATATGTGACCAGTAAGTTCCTCGAGGATAAATTAGAGCCTGTCTGACTCTAGACATGGATATCGTTACAGATATATCCCGTAAATTTATATTTACCTGTAGAGAAGAAAATCCCTGATGATCAGATTTCTGAGGATTTCTTATTAGGGAAGAATCTATGAATATAGAAAAATACCTTGTCCTGATTTATGGGATCAAGGCTGACTATTTAAGCAAGTTTTTACAATTGAGAAACAAGGAGAGACATGAGCGGAGAAGCGATGAAGAAAGGTCGAATAATTAAGGTTTCTGGGCCGCTGGTGGTGGCCGCGGGGATGAATGAGGCCAGGATGTACAATGTTGTCCGGGTAGGTGAGCAGAGATTGATTGGCGAGGTCATTGAGCTTCGGGGAGACCGGGCTTCCATCCAGGTCTACGAGGAGACGGGAGGATTGGGTCCGGGTGAACCGGTCTTTGATACAGGAGAGCCCTTAAGCGTTGAGCTGGGACCGGGACTGATTCAATCCATCTATGACGGCATTCAGCGTCCTCTGGATAAGATTCGAGACAAAGTCGGAGACCACATCCCCCGGGGAATAGATATTCCGTCCCTTGATAGGGAGAAGAAGTGGAAGTTCGAGCCCTCTGTCAAAAAGGGCGATAAAGTTTCTGGTGGAGATATCATTGGCACGGTGCAGGAGACATCAGTGGTCGTCCATAAGATTATGGTGCCACCTAACATTGAAGGGATGGTGGAGGAGAGCAAAGAGGGTGAATGGACAGTTGAGGAGACGATTGCTAAAATAAAGACTGACTCAGCAGTAGAAGACATAAAGATGCTCCAGCGATGGCCGGTGCGTAAAGAAAGGCCTTGCCGGGAGAAACTTCCCCCTCGCCTTCCCCTGATTACCGGGCAGAGGATAATAGATGCTTTCTTTCCGGTAGCTAAGGGGGGAACGGCTTGTGTCCCTGGCCCATTCGGAAGCGGTAAGACGGTCATTCTCCATCAATTTGCCAAGTGGGCTGATGCCGATATTATTATATATGTTGGGTGTGGTGAACGGGGTAATGAGATGACCGATGTTTTGATGGAGTTCCCTGAGCTGGATGACCCGCGCACTGGAGAGAAGTTAATCAAGCGCACTGTCCTCATTGCCAATACTTTCAATATGCCGGTGGCTGCCCGGGAAGCCTCCATTTACACGGGAATCACCATCGCTGAGTATTTCCGCGACATGGGCTATAGCGTTGCTCTTATGGCCGATTCCACTTCCAGGTGGGCGGAGGCTTTAAGGGAGATTTCCTGCCGTCTGGAGGAAATGCCAGGCGAGGAAGGTTATCCAGCATACTTGCCAACCAGAGCAGCTCAGTTCTATGAAAGAGCCGGTCGGGTGAAATGTCTCAGCAGTGATAATCGGGAAGGAGCCTTGAGCGTCTTAGGTGCTGTCTCCCCTCCGGGAGGGGACCTCTCCGACCCGGTAGTGCAGGCTACTTTAAAAGTAGTGCAGGTGTTCTGGAGCCTGGAGGACTGGTTAGCTTACGAACGGCACTTCCCGGCCATTAACTGGCTTAACAGCTATTCCCTTTACATAGATAATCTAAGAGAATACTTCCGTAAAGAGATAGGTGAGGATTGGGCAGAAATGAGGCGGGAGGCTTTGAGGATTCTGCAGAAGGAGGCAGAGCTGAAGGAAATCGCTCGTCTGGTGGGAGTGGATGCTCTCTCTATAGAGGATAGATTGACTTTAGAGACAGCCAAATCGCTCCGGGAGGATTTTCTCCATCAGAATGCTTTCCATGAAGTGGATACTTATACTTCTTTCGCTAAACAGTACCGAATGCTGAAACTAATCGGGCTCTTTCATGCTCATGCTCAGGAATCTTTACAGAGGGGAGTGGATTTCAAGGAGCTTGCTTCCCTGCCGGTCAGGGAGGAGATCGCCAGAGCCAGATATATTGCTGAGGATAAATTGGAAACCTTTGACAGGGTTGAGGAGAAAATAGTAGCCCAGATGAAGGAAGCCGAAACAAGCTCAAGAGAATAACATGGCCAAAGAATATTTAACTGTTAGAGAGATCGTTGGTCCCCTCGTCTTAGTGGAGGAAGTATCCGCAGTCAAGTATGACGAGATGGTGGAGCTGGAACTTCCAAATGGGGAGATAAGACGGGGGAAGGTGCTTGAGGTTGACCAGGACAAGGCGCTGGTGCAGTTGTTTGAGGGGTCCTCTGGAGTAGATGTCTTTGGAAGCCGGGTTCGCTTCCTGGGCAAGGGAATAGAGCTTTCCGTCTCCATGGACCTATTAGGTAGGGTATTCGATGGATTAGGCAGACCAATAGATGGAGGTCCGCGGATACTTCCTGAGAAGAGATTGGATATCAACGGCACTCCCATAAATCCTTATGCCCGGGACTATCCCTCTGAGTTCATTCAGACCGGCATCTCCGCTATTGATGGACTGAATACCCTGGTGCGAGGTCAGAAACTTCCCATCTTCTCTGGAGCCGGTCTTCCCCATCCACAGATCGCTGCCCAGATAGCCAGGCAGGCTAAGGTGTTGGGAGAAGAAGAGGAATTCGCTGTCGTCTTTGGAGCAATGGGAATTACCTTTGAGGAATCGGATTACTTTATATCTGACTTCCGCCGCACGGGAGCTATTGACAGGGCAGTGCTTTTCATAAATTTAGCTGATGACCCAGCCATTGAAAGGCTGGCAACTCCCCGCATGGCCTTCACCGCCGCTGAATATCTTGCTTTCGATAAAGGAATGCACGTCTTAGTTATTCTGAGCGACATGACCAACTATTGCGAAGCGTTGCGTGAGGTATCGGCGGCTCGCAAGGAAGTTCCCGGAAGGAGAGGTTATCCTGGTTATCTTTACACTGATTTAGCTGCCATGTATGAGAGGGCCGGAAGAATTAAGGGAAGGCAGGGCTCCATTACCCTTATGCCCATCTTGACCATGCCTGAAGACGATAAGACCCATCCCATTCCAGATTTAACAGGCTATATTACTGAGGGACAGATAATCTTAAGCCGTCAGATTCATAAGAAAGGAATTTATCCTCCCATAGATGTTCTTCCGAGTCTATCCAGATTGAAGGATAAGGGAATTGGAGAAGGAAAAACCAGGGAAGACCATTCGGATGTTTTTAATCAGCTATTTGCTGCCTATGCCCGGGGGAAGGAAGCTCAGGAACTGTCTGTCATCTTAGGAGAGGCCGCTATTATTGAAACCGATAAGCTATTTTTTACCTTTGACGATAGGTTTGAGTTGGAATATCTTCAGCAGCGGGAGGATGATGATAGGACAATTGCC
>JAUWHM010000053.1 GCA_030605915.1 Nitrospirota bacterium
GAATAGCCTCATATTCCATGGCGGGGTGGATAATCAATATACTCTTGCATTCGGATCGGTGAATGAGGTCAAACAGGAAGTGGAAGACAACTTACGAATTCTCGGAAGAGATGGTGGCTATATTCTCGCTCCTTGTCACAATATTCAGCCGGTAAGCCCTGTGGAGAATATTGTAGCCATGTATGAAACAGCATATGCCAGCGGGAGAGGATGAAGAACTGTTGAGGTAAACTCTCGCTATATTTCTACATCGAGTACTGGAATTAGACTTACATCGCCGAAACTTGCTCAATATTTCGAACAAGGCGCTGCACCTGACCGCTTTTCCGCTGCGCTCCATAGCGGCAGGTGAGCTTTGTCGTTAGAACCATGTACTCCAAGGGCAAAATGTGAATACAGGACGCAAGCATTTGACATCATCGACTGCTGTAAAGGATTTCCTTTCCGAGAAAGGTGCTACGGAGGTGGGGATTGCCCCTGCCACGGCATTTGCCGACGCGCCGTGCGGGCACAGGGCCACGGACCTTGTGCCGGAGGCGAAGTCAGTAATTGTTATGGGGCTCAAACTCGTCAGCGGGGTGGTCAACTGGCCGCATCTGGTGTGGGACGATTCCCGGGACACAAGGTTCGCCTGTTGGCGTGTCTACGACCACTGCGGATTCGATGCGGTGAACATGCGGCTCGAACAGATGGCGATGGATTTGGCGATCGCACTTGAACTCCAAGGCCAACAGACCATCTTCTTCCCAGGAAGCAACGATATGACCGTGACCGAATTGAACGCTCTCAGGCTTTACGGGGCAATGGATTATCTTCAGCTGGCGGACAAGAAAAAGATCACCGATCTCAAGGCGGGACTTGAGTTGCCGAGCCGCTATGGCGCTCCGTTTTCATTCAGGCATGCTGCCGTCGCTGCTGGACTTGCCACATTCGGAGCCAACAATCTAGCACTTCATCCTGTCTTTGGACCCCGCATGCGCTTCAATGTGGTAATCACGGATAAGGAACTGGACCAGTATGACCGGCCGCTCACAGAGTCCGTCTGTCTTTACGACAAAGGCTGCGGCAGGTAGCATCGAGACCTGTCCTTACGGTGTCTTCAAGGAAGTCCGACGGTTTGAATTCGCGGGATTGAGCCACCCTTGGTCGGGAATGGATGGGAAGTGCTACTACAACAGTGTCCCGTGCGGCGGCACTTGTATTCAGACATGCCCTGCGGGCACAGGCGACAGGCAAATGAAGAAGGCAGTTGCCAAGCGATGCGCCCCTGCTGCAACAGGCTCCGGAGACAAGCGGAGGTCACGCAAGCAGGTTCTAACAAATCGTTCCAGCGGACGGCGTAAACGCCGCCGCTGAACTCCGCGTTAGGAGTATGTAATATGACAGATTTACAATATGAAATTAGGCCCATACGAGTGGACGAATGGCTGCCGGATCGATGCATGGGGCCTGGCGATCCTATCGATCCTAAGACCGCAAAGCCAGAGATCGGCTGTGGTAGCCTTTCCACGCATTGCGAGAAGCTGGCACCCGGAAGCCGTGAGAAACTGGTGGCACTGTACCGTGATGTTCTTGATCGCTTCCGATGTTGCGGATTCGTTGCCTGGGTTGGGGACTGCGTTGTCGGATACAACAACTTCTTTCCGCGCGAGGTGGCTCGGGACATCAGGTTTTACGGATGGGGCACCGAAGAAGACACGGAGCCTTCGACACTGGTCCATAACTGCATCTCCATCCTCAGCAATCCCAAGTTCCTCCGTAAAGGCATCGGTAGAAACCTGATACGACATTCGCTTGTCTGGGCCAAAACGAATGGCTGGAAACGGTTTGAGGTTCATCTCGTCTACCCCGACCATCCCGAGCACTATGCAGGCGAACAGAAATCTTGCCCGATGTTTTGGAGGAAGCTCGGCTTTGAGGTGATTCGCACGAAGGTGGATTTTTTCTTGGTCAAGCGATATGCATCTTGGGCAGGGGTCACGGTAGAAACCGAGGAACAGGCCGATGAGTTCATGCCGAATTGGCGAGATGAGTGTGTGACTTCTTCTATGGCTGTTGACATTGCCAAATGGAACGAAGGAGACTCCTAACTGCACCCGACCAAAAAGCTGGCGCTTTTTGGCGGCTGAGCTCAAGCGTTAGGAGAGAGCAATTGTAAAACACTTTCTCAGTTCGGTTCCAATCCAACTTGATGTTTTCACCGTCGCCCTGATTGCATTATTCCCAGTCTTGCCAAAATGGTAGGAACTTGTGACTTTCCTGCTTTGACACTTCCTCCTGTCTCATCATTCTGAATCGGACCGTGCGTGGATGGCTTTATGGGAGGGATAAGCTGAAATGCTTGATTAGCACAGTCAGTGGTGATATAATGTCTGCGGTGGAGAGAAAGGCAGTTTTTTGTGGTTGCAAAAGAGTTTAATGGGTAACGGGTGATGAAAATGAGATATTTAGTCGGAATTGATGTTGGCACGACTGGGATGAAAGGTGTTTTAGTTGACGTAGAAGGAAGGGTTTTAGCAAAAGAAGTCTTGGAGATGAAAGGAGTATATGCTATATTAGAGGCAGAAATATGAACACTCTTCCGCCAAAAGGTTTAATCGAAGTCCTAATAACACCCTTAGATGATGAGGGGAACATAGATGAAGAGAGCCTAAAAAGTCTTATCAATCGGACTGTCCGCTATGTCCATGGCTTCCTCACCGGGACCAGTTTCATTGGGGAAGGATTTCTCCTTGACAATGAGCGGAGACTAAAGCTAATAAGGTCAGCCATGGAGATAGTCAGAGGTAGAGCTGCGCTCCTCTTGGGAATTACTGGAAATAGTCCTGAGGAGACAGCCGAAAATATCCTCCAGTTGGGGAAGATGAGAAAGGATTTGAATTACCAGGGAGAGCTTTTCCTCTTCGATTGTCCCCTCTGGTACCACAGCAATCGGGGACTCATAGAGCACTACCGGAAATTAGGAAAGCTGACGGAGCTTAGCTTTGTCTTATATAATAATCCAAACTTAATTGCCAAGATTAGGAAGCATCTGAAGAGAAGGAATCTGAGGACAAATGTTTTGAAACGCTTATCCGGTAACACTCAGATAGTTGGCCTGAAACACAGCGGTGAGGCCAGACGCAGCCTTAACTACCTGCGGGCAGTTCGAGAAAGGAAGGACTTCGTATTCTATGATGGGGATGAACTGAATTTCCTCAATAGTCCGGCTTCCGGGGGAGTGGTCTCGGGAGGGGCAAATATATTACCGAAGGATTGGAGAGAAGTGGTAAGCTCGTCCTTGAATCCCCACGATACTGAGAAGGAAGACCCAGATTACTGCCGCCATCTGTGGGAGATAGGCGAGAAATTGAAGCTTTTCTCTGGAGCTTACCGTTGCAATCCACCAGCCATTATCAAGACGGCCTTAAGGTATATGGGAATCATCAAGTCCAGTAGGGTAGTTGAAGGCACGGCCCCTATTGAGAGGGCGGAAGAGAGGAGAATTCGTTATCTTCTTACCGAATACCGTCTTATTTCTAAATAGTTGCTTGAGTTAGGGAGCTAACTTGATGGTCATTGAGCGGGCTAAGGAAGTTCTTCGAATAGAGTCAGAGGCTATTCAAGCACTCATTAATCGAATTGATGAGAGATTTTCTCAGGCAGTAGAGATGATTCTCAAGAGCAAGGGAAGGGTGGTAGTTACCGGGGTGGGGAAATCCGGTCACATTGGGCGAAAGATTACTGCTACCCTGTCCAGCACCGGAACGCCCTCTTTGTTTTTGCACCCGGTAGAAGGAAGACACGGTGATTTAGGGATGGTGACCAAGGACGATATAGTCTTAGCCATTTCCAATAGCGGGGAGACGGCTGAAATAAGTGAACTCCTTCCCTTTATTAAGGAAATAGGAGCTAAGCTGATTGCCTTTACCGGGAAAGCGAATTCTACCTTAGCTAAGAGCAGTGATGTCATTTTGGATGTGGGAGTGGAGAAGGAGGCCTGTCCTCTGGGACTAGCTCCTACAGCCAGCACTACCGCTGCTTTAGCTATGGGGGATGCCCTGGCTATGGCTATTCTTGACAAAAGGGGCTTTAAGAGAAAAGATTTTGCTCGCTTTCATCCAGGAGGGAGCCTGGGAAAGAAGGCTGGAAGAGAAGAATAAAATGATTCTTGTCATTGACAACTACGATTCTTTTACTTACAATTTAGTCCAATATTTAGGAGAATTAGGGGCAGAGCTCCGTGTCCATCGGAACGATAAGATTGGTATTGACAGGATTAAAAGAATGAAGTTAGAAAGAATAGTTATCTCACCCGGACCAGGTGGACCTCCTCAAGCGGGTATCTCCAATGAGCTGATAAAGATATTTGCGGGTAAGGTCCCTATACTGGGAGTCTGCCTTGGTCATCAGTGCATTGCGGACAGCTTTGGTGGAGAGATCGTCAGAGCCGATCGACTTATGCACGGAAAGACCTCGCTTATCCATCATAATGGGAAGACCATTTATCAAGGTTTAGAGAATCCATTCGCAGCTACTCGCTACCATTCCTTGATTGTGAAGAGGGAAAGCCTGCCCGGCTGCTTCCAGATCGTGGCCGAGACGAAAGAGAAGGAGATAATGGGGATAAAGCATGGCCGTTTTCCCCTCTGGGGAGTGCAGTTTCATCCGGAGTCTGTTCTGACAAAGGGGGGCAAGCAGCTCTTAGCTAATTTTCTGAAAATGTAAGAGGCAGATGAAGTTTCGGCATAGCCCTTCGCTCATTCTCGGCACACCCTGAAATCTCCAAAGAGATTTCGGGTACTTTGGTCCCGGGAATTCTGCGAATTCCTCGGGGCGCAGGATGCAAAATATGAAGCTCTAATAGACACGGTCTTTCTTGTCTGCGTGCCTCCGAGGGTTTTCTTGCCGCTTAGAGCCTCTTAATACACGGCGGCAAGAAAAAACCCGCTCATGGCCAAGGCCGAACCTTCATCTAATAATGATAAGGAGGAGAAAGATGGAGAAAAAGGATGTTATTAAGTTAGTGAAGGAGAAGGGAGTAAAGTTCATCCAGTTGTGGTTTGCCGACATACTGGGAAGTCTGAAGAGCTTTACCATAACACAGAGGGAACTGGAAGGAGCTTTGGAATTGGGAAAGGGCTTTGACGGTTCATCTATAACCGGATATGCTGAAGCGGAGGAAAGCGATATCATCGCTATGCCCGACCCGTCCACCTTTCAGATTCTTCCTTGGGAAGGCTCCACCGGGAGGATGTTCTGCGATATCCTGAACCCTGATAGAAGTCCCTATCCGGGAGATCCCAGACATGTGTTAAAGAGAACTCTTAAGCGAGCCTCTGGTCTCGGTTTCACCTACTATTTAGGCCCGGAGCTTGAATACTTCTACTTTAAGAATTCGCACAGTCCGGAGGTCCTGGATGAAGGAGGATATTTCGATCTAACCACAGTTGACTTAGCCAATAATGTGAGAAAACAGACGGTGGAGACGCTGGAAGCAATGGGCATCCCGGTGGAATGTGACCACCATGAGGTAGCCCCCAGTCAACATGAGATTGACCTACAATTCGCTGAGGCTCTAACCATGGCCGATAGGGCCATGACTTATCGGATGGTAGTCAAGGAGATTGCCCAGCGCAATGGCATCTATGCCACCTTCATGCCCAAACCTCTCTTTGGTCTGTGCGGAAGCGGCATGCATGTTCACCAGTCACTGTTTAAGGATGGCAAGAACGCTTTCTTTGACCCCAGGGACAAGTACCATTTATCAAAAATAGCCAGGGGCTTTATTGCCGGGCAGTTGAAACATGCCCGGGAAATATGCTCTATTTTAGCTCAATGGGTCAATTCCTACAAAAGATTAGTCCCTGGGTTTGAAGCTCCCGTTTATAGCTCCTGGGCTCAGAGGAACAGGACTGCCCTTATTCGGGTTCCCCTGGATAAGCCAGGTAAGGAAGAGGCCATGCGAGCCGAGCTTCGCTGTCCCGATCCGGCCTGCAATCCATACTTAGCCTTTGCGGTCATGTTGGCGGCTGGACTGGAGGGAATTGAAAAGGGATACAAGTGCGGAGATCCAGTGGAGCCGAACATCTATAAGATGGGAGCATCAGAGAGAGAGGATATGGGCTTAGAGGCCCTACCGGTAAATCTCTTCGAGGCCATCTCCGAGACAGAGGGAAGCGAGTTGGTCAGAAGCGCTCTGGGAGACCATGTCTTCACGCGCTTCATCCATAATAAGAAGAACGAGTGGAACGAAGACCGGGTCCAGGTAACCTCCCACGAAATAAAAAGATATTTCTCCATCCTTTAGTGATATGGCTGAAATATTGCCTTTCAGAGGGATAAGGTATAATAAACGGAGAGTAGGCAGGCTGGAATCTGTTACCGCTCCTCCTTATGATGTTATATCCTCCCAGGTTAGGGATAGATTATACGAGAAGAATGACTATAATGTCATTCGCCTTATCTTAGGAAAGGAGTTCCCGGGCGATGATAAGAAAAATAATAGATATAGTCGAGCCGCTAATTTTCTTCATGATTGGCTGAAGGAGGGGATATTAAAGGAAGATGAAGAAGAGTCTATTT
>JAUWHM010000089.1 GCA_030605915.1 Nitrospirota bacterium
CTTCTTTAACCATAGACTGGCCAGGGATAAGTGTAACTCAGCCACCAGCGTTCTCTCTTCACCATGCTGCTGAATTAGTCTCAAATACTCTTTCTCCCCTTCTTCATATTTCTCAGACTGATGGTAAATGAGGGAAATTTTCTCTAAGGCATCATCAACATAAGGTGTCTTCGGATATCTGGCCAGGACCTGCGCATATTCCTCTACAGCCTGGTCGTGTTTTCCCTGTTCAAAAAGACATTCTCCTATACCGAACTGAGCTGAAGAGGCAATTTCCTGACTTCCGTATTCAGCCACTACTTTCTCAAATTCCTTCAGAGCTTCCTGGTACTGGCCCTGGCGCTTGTAGTTCCATGCAATCCAGCAAATGGCTTCTCCTGCCCGTTCGCTCTGGGGGAATTTTTTGATCAAGTCTCGGTAAACATGAACCATGGCCTCGAACTCGTCCTGGTAGTAATAGGCCATTCCAATCTGAAATTGAGCATAAGGAACGAGGGGATGGTCAGAACTTCTCGCTTCCACCTCTCGGTAACTGGTAATGGCCCCCTCGAAGTCAGCCTGGCTGAGGTAGACATCTCCCATCTTATAGAGGACATCGGGACGGAGTTCGCTTCTCGGAAACTCAGACAAGAAATTCTTAAGCTCACCGATGGCTTCATTGAACCTATCCAGCCGATAGTAGCAACGTCCGATGTTATAAGTGACCTCATCTAAAAAATCGCTCCAGGGATATTCCTTTCTTATATTCTCATATTTGGAGAGGGCAGACTCATATTCACTTAGAGCAAAATGACAATAAGCTAAGCTGACCTTTGCCGATGGCGTCCACTCGCTTTGGGGATATCTAACTGTGAAATCATAATACTTCTCTCTGCCTTGATGGAAGCGATTGAGGAGGAAGAGACTACTTGCCAACCGATAGAGACTAACCTCGGCCAGTGTACCCTCAGGAAATTCTTTTAGGCTCTTCTCATATTCTACTCCTGCCTCTTCATATCGCTCCTGCGCATAAAGCATCTCGCCTATGGAAAATCTGATGTCATCGGCCATCTCTTCCCCAGGGTAATCTCTGAGAAATTTAAGGTATTCTTCCCTGGCCTTATCTAACTTTGCCTGTTTAATGTAGGTCAGGATTATTCCATAGCGAGCGCCTTTAACCAGGTTTTCCAGTGGCTTCTTCTTAAGAAGTGCCTCATAGACAATCCTGGTCTCATAGTATTTCTCTAAATTGAAATAGGAGAGGCCGATGCGGTATAATGACAGCAGGCCGAGGTCCTCCCCAGTCTCCGCCCTTTTATACAGGGATTTGCACCTGGAAATCTCCCTCCACACTGCACCGGGAAGAATACCTTTCTCATAGCTTTCCTTTTCTTTGACCCGCAAACTAACAATCTTCTTTTCTATCCCTTTGAGAATCTTCTCCTTAGGCTGGACCTTTCGGTAAACCTCAATGGCTGCTTGGTAATTATCCGATTCGAAGAAAGTCTCTCCCATAGATAGGAAGGCCTCATTGAGCAGAAGACTGTCTTTCTCCTCTTTTAGAAGTGACTCCAGCACTTTGCGTGAATCCCCATAGAGACCCATCTCCCGAAGAATACTGGCTAAGAAATATTTTGCCTCAGAGACCAGGGAGCTGAAAGGATATTTCCTTATCAGCTTCTGAAGCAATTCCTTGGAGCGGTCGTATTCTTTCTGAGAGTGGTAGCAGGAAGCCAGACCGTAGATGGCCTTATCTACAAATCCGCTCTCCGGAAAATTCTTCAGTACCTTTTCGTATGCTTCTATAGCCAGGGCATAATCGCTTGCCTGCCGGTATGATTCCCCCACCTCGAATTGAGCATCAGCCGCTAATTCTTTGAGTTGCGGGAAATCAGCGATAATTCTCTGAAATGTAGATACGCTTTCAGGAAACTTTCCCAAGTTCAGGTAACTCCAACCTATGTTGTAGAGAGCATATGGCAGGAGCTCATTGGTTGGATAGCGCCGCTCCAGTTCTTGGTAAGCCTTTATGGCCTCCTCATAACCTTCCTCTTTGAAATGGTCCTCTCCCAACTTGAACCATTCCTCAGGTCCCTTCTCAGCCGCTTGGCCCGAGGGCAGGTGGCTTAACATAACCACTGCCATTAGCGTTAATAAGAACCTGCCTTTCTCTCTCTCCATCTGGCCTCTACCTAAATTTATAATCTTTAAAATCTGCGTTCATCTGCGTCCAAATCCAAATCTGTGAATAGTTTCTGGCTCTCTTCCCCTTCCGGAACTATCTCCTTAACTAGCTTCCTGAATTCCAACTCCCGGAAGATTTCAGCTAACCTCACCCGGTCAGCTTCCCCACTTCGTAGCTGCTGGAAATCAACCGAGAGGGGAACATTTTCATCAAGGGTGACCAATCGTTTACTCAACTCAGCCTGCTCAGAGAATTTCTTTAGACTTTCTCTCTGCTTCTTATTGGGTATCCCCTCGACATTATTAAGGACGCTCTCCAAACTTTTAAATTCCTGAATTAGTTTAGCTGCCGTCTTCTCCCCGATTCCCGGCACCCCGGGAATGTTATCCGAACTATCACCCATAAGAGCCATCAAATCTGGCATCTCCTCAGGCTTGACACCGAAGCGCTCCCTGACCTTATTCTCATCGTAAATTAACCTTTCTTTATGGGGACCCATTACTTTGATATTAGCACCAACTATTTGCAGAATATCCTTATCTCCGGTGAGAATAAACACCTCTATTCCTTCTTTCTCCGCCCTCCTGGCCAGGGTAGCCAGAATATCGTCTGCCTCATATCCTTCCAGCTCAAATAAGGGGATGTTAAAGGCAGAGATTACTTCCTTGATTAAGGGTATCTGACTTTGCAAGTCATCAGGCATCTCCGGCCGTTGGGCTTTATACTCAGCAAATTCCTTATGGCGGAAAGTGGGAGCGGGGAGGTCAAAGGCAACTGCTAAATAGTCTGGCCTCTCCTCCCGCACTAATTTCATAAGAAGACGAGTGAACCCATACACAGCATTGGTTGGCTTACCCTTAGAAGTACCTAAGCTCTTTATGGCATAGAAAGCCCGATAAGCATAGGAACTGCCATCAATTAAGAATAGCTTTTTTTTCTGCGCCATTACACTATTGGTGAAACTCAGGATGGTTGTGATGAAAAAAGGAAAGAATGAATGTGACTGTTCACAAGGACAGGCTTTGCTTCAGAGTCGAAATTCCCCACCTATAGTTTACCGCTCCCTGGCTGATTTGTCAAGAGACCGAAGAGACAAACAATCCACAAGAAGTCTCCTCTTAATTGGTCATCTCCTTGCTTTGCATCTTTAATATTTGCTGAAGCTTACATGATATTTCCACTTCTTCCACTTCCCGCTTCCTTCCTCAGTCTCATCGTAAAATTCGGTGGACAGCTTTCCAACGGAATATCCAGACAGGGGTACTAAGGGAATGAACTTACCCTTCTTCTTAATGGGAAATCGGATGCACTCCCCCCCTCCCCCGGTGGCATTGGACAAGGCTTTCCTCTCTTCCTTCTTCGCCTTTATGGCCACGAAGGCATAGGTCATCTGTTCTCCATACTTAACGTAGTTAATAGTAGCTAAGTAGTATTTTTCCTCTATTATCTTATCCATAAGCTCGGCCAGGAGCCTGGCCTTATCATCCGCACGGCCGGCACCTTCTCTGAGGACACGCTTGACAGCCCATCGATTTTCAGCATCAAAGTGCTTAATCTCATCACGGACGAATAAGTAGAGACAGGATATCTTCTCTAACCGAGTCTTTGCATCCCTGGTCAGACTTTTAGCAAGTTCCTTCACCCTACCACGTTCCATCAGCTTCTTCTGTTTATCAGTTAGCTTAGGTGACGCTGACGCAATCTGAGAAATGGCTAATGCCAATGCCAGGCCAATCATTGCTATCCTCTTCGCATTCCATCTCATCACAGCTCCCCCTCCTTACCTTCCTCAGGAACTATCTCCCGAACTAACTTCTGAACCCATAGATAGCATTTCTTCTTATCATTGAGGCTCCAAACAGAACTTAACAATATAAGAAGTCGGTTGGCTTTTTAGGTATATTCAAAAGGGCTTGAATTCCAATACGAGATTCTTGCCTTGAGAGGTTTATTGGGATCTCTTACAGTTTACCCCCTCTCAATTGATTTGTCAAGACCCTAAAATTTTTTTTGCTAAAATTTTTCTAACCAGTCAAGAATCACATAAGGATTAGGGTGGAGATTTCAAAGCTAACCTCAACCTTCCCCGGGCTGGCTCGCTGTGGCTTCAGGCGAAGGTTATTAATGGTCAGGAATCGATTTGGATTTTCAATTCGATATAAGTAAGCAGTGAGCTCACTTAGGTCTATGCCCTTCAGTTTGATCTCTACCACAGACTGCTTATAGCAGTCGCTAACTGGCCTTTCCCGGGGCTTCATAGAGGAGAGTCTTTCCTTGATACCGCACTCAACGGTCAACTTTTCTAAGAAGGAGAAGAGATTGAAATCCTTCCCACGAGCCGCCAGTCCCTGTTCAACCGATTTTAAATTTTCCCTGAGGGCCAGGTATTCACTCTTGAGCTTCGTTATTTCTTTTAGAGCTTCCTCCCTCTTCTGAATCCTTCCCTCAAGAATCTCCATTCTCCCTCTAACGGGAGAAATGGCAAACTGATAGAGAAGAAGGATGAAGAGAAAAGTTCCTCCTCCAAGGAGAGCAATTCTCTCTCTCTTTATTAGCATATCAGTTACCCTTAAAGTAAATATTTAGCGCGAACTCTACCACCTTCCCATCGGAGCTGGCCCGGGCCCGACCCAGAGAAACCGTCTCAAAGTGAGGAGACTTTTCCAGTTCCTGCCTCACTAAATTGACAGCCTGGAAAGAAGCAACTTTGCCCTCTATTTTGACTGCATCCCTGGTTAGTCTGAGATTAGAGAGCTGCACCTCTCCCTCTTCGGGAATTATTAGGTAAAGCTCTCGCATTATCTCTAAGGGGGAAAGCCTCTGCGGAGTTAGCTCCTTGACGACCTGCCACCCTTTCTTCTCTTCCTCCAATTTCCTCTTCGCGAGCTCTAACTCCATCCCTCTGAGGACCCTGCCCCGGGGAAAGACCTCCTTGAATACTGCACTTATCTCCCCATTGAGAGCCTGATACTTTTTCTCCTTCAAATGTAAATTCATAAGAAGACTGAATATGCCAAGGCAAACTATTCCTCCAGTCAGGATGGCTGGTAGGATCAGGTTCCTCTTCAGCTTTGCCCAGTCAAGCCGGAGAGCGAACTCCTCTTTCCTGAAATCGAAGTTGAGTTTTCCCTGACCCACCCTACCCAGAGCTAACCCCATTCCCACCCAGATAAGGGGAATAGAGGCAGAATTTAGACGGTGCTGAACACCCTCAGGTAAATGATAAAGCGATACCTCAATGCTCAATTCATGAGAAAGGTGTTCAGTCAGACCGGGAAGCTGACTGCCTCCGCCGCTCAAGATTATCTCTTCCACCCCCTTCCCTGAATGAGCCTGGAAAGAGATGAAGGTGCGCTCGAGCTCCTTGAGAAGGGGTTTTAAAGCTCGCTTAATGACCTCTCCTGGCTCATTCTCACCTGAAGCAGTTAGCCCCCTCTCCTTCTTCAGCTCCTCTGCTTCTTCAAAAGATATCCCCTGCTCCTCGGCCAGGCTCCGGGTGATGTTCCTACCACCTTGAGCAATAGCCCGCGTAAACGAAAGAGTTCCATCAGATACTACGGCCATAGTCGTCTTCTCAGCTCCCATATCAATGATAGCTACCGGCCCGGTCCCCTCCTCTACTGCCCCAAGGAAGTAAGTATTAAAGATAGCTGAGACATCTAATCCGGTAACCACTGGTTCCACTGCGGCAAGCCGCAGGGTCTCTAAATGCTCCCTGATTTTCTTCTTATCAACCGCTACCAGAAGAACTTCCCTTTCTCTCCCTTTCTCTTCACCAGTTATGTGGAAGTCAATGACTGCATCCTCCACTGGAAAGGGAAGGTAGGATTCAGCTTCAAACTTTATCGTCTTTTCTATCTTCTCTGCCTCCTTGAAAGGAAAAGTAATATTTCTAACCACCACTGAGCTTAAAGGTAGGGCAGAAATAATCCTCTCCCCTTTAATTTTCTTCTCCTCAAAAAGCTCCTTGATCGTCCGGGAGGTAGCTTCCTTCGCTTCTTCCCCTTCCCTGCGCTCTATCTCCCTGCAGGAGAAATCAATTAGGCGCAGACCTCGCCGGCTGGAAGTGAGCTCCACCACTTTAACCGTAGCTGCGCCTATATCCAGCCCAATAGCCTTTCTCTCTAAGATAGCCATCAGCTACTGCACCCTCCAGTAGATTATCTCAAGACCCTCAGCCTTATTCTGAACTACCGCCATTATCAACTTAACTGCCTCCCCTACTCTACCTTCCGCTTCCACTGAGAAGAACTTGCTCTCACTGGTGGTAATCAGCCTTCCCACTCTCTTAAATATCTCATCGGTCATTCCCTCTACATTCTTAATATGTTCTGTCTTCTCAAACTCTGTTTCCTCACGATAATCAATGATGCTCTGCGCTAACATTTCATCAATCTCCCCATCCAGAGTCTGGAGCACCACTAAACTAGCCGTATTGATATTTATCTTCCCATCACCATATATAGTGACATACTCACTCAAGCCTTCCGTAGCTTCTCTCTCCCCATCAGCCTTACATCCATAAAAAACTTCTTCATCAATTCCTCTTATCAGAAGTAGTTCCTGAAGCGTATCAAAGCCTGCATTCTTGGCTTGATACGGTAAAACACGGTGAAGCAGTGCCGTTTCACAGGCAGTACTGCCTTGGCTGTAAGGATGTTCTAAACTCTCATAATATTCACTCTCTGCCCCTTCATTCTCCCCGGTTAAAACGAACTGAAAGACCTCAACCTCATCGTCCGCATCCACCCAGTCAACCATGGCCGGCACTATCCCATAGCTAAGGAGCGGACGCTCATACTGCTCATTCAGTATATCACAGAGTTCAAGCACTGCCTCCACGCGCTTACGGTCAAGCTTACCATCTTTTTTAAGATAGTTCACATTTATTTTGGTCCCCTCATCACTCATCTGGAAAGACACCTCACCTTGCCCTAAGGGCACAGTCACCGCAGAGCCTGCTAAATCTTTTATCTTTTCTTCATACTGCGGGTCATCCTTCTTCTCAATTAAGAAAAGGGCAAAATTTATTCCCGATTTGGCTAAGTAAAGAGCCTTGAGACCATCAGCATAATTTCCAGCCATACTGGCCTCCACCCGCATCAGGTAGTTGAACTCAAGAACGAGAACGCTCAAGAGAGCAATCACTAAAAGAGTAAGGAT
>JAUWHM010000127.1 GCA_030605915.1 Nitrospirota bacterium
ATCAGCTTTGCCATGCCATTAATTATTTTGTCCTCCATGCCGTCAACATCTATCTTAACATAATTGGGAACGATATGTGCTTTATCTATGAAGTCGTCTAGAGATATTGACAACGTCTTGTATTTAATTCGATCATATTTCGGGCGATCAGGAACACACGCATAGTTTGTATGTTCAGATGCAACTATAAAATCTGATCCGGATGAAATAGCTAAATAATATTGATCAACGTTTCGAACGTTATTAATCTGAAGATTGTAGGCAAGATTAAAACTTGACAACAGATCTAAATCAAAACAGACGATCTTTTTAGGTCTACTTGTTTTTAGGGCTGCATAAAGTGTTTCATTGCCAAAACTAGCTCCAACATCAAAAAATACGCAATTCTTCTCAAATCCATCTATCCAGTCCAGAGTCTCTGGCTCTTCAGTTTCCCAATTTTTCAAGGCATCAAACACACCAACTTGGTTTAGAGGAACAATGAGCTTTATTGGAACCGACCGAACAACCGCCGTAGGAACTGGCAGTATTCTCCTAAAAAAACTAAAAAGACTCCTTGAAATGGCTGTTCGCTCTATAAATTTAGAAAGTATCTTGTTAATAAATCTGAACATGCCAAATCTCCTAATCAAAGGTTTGTAAGGCCAAACTACTCTACACTCGGGTTCCCTGGCTTTGCTACCACCTCGTATACCTTAACACTTTCAAACTCTTTAACCAATTTTAATCCTTCTGCCTGGCTCATATCTGGAATCTCTCCGATAACTGCTGTTGCTTCCTCTTCCCTCAGATACCTATCCGGATGAAATATCACATACTTTGCCCCTAGCCAACGCAAAACCCTTGGGGTCTTAACATCCGTAATATCAATAATACTCTTCCTGATTCTTTCAGCATAAGTCCCCGGCACAGCTCCATTAACCATTGGCTTCTGATGAATCCTCTGCCAGAACAGATAATCATAGTGGTTAAAGCTAATATTTCTGGATAAAGGATACTCAGCAATAGTAAAATCCTCTGGCTGTTTAGCCAGCCACTGGTAAACAGGTGGTGTTTGACTTACATCAGTAATCCGATAGGGAGGCCAGTTCCAGAACTCAAAAAGGACCAGGCTAACTAACAGCGAAGTAATTGCGATTCGCGATTTGCAGTTCGCCATTTTCCTCAGTACGTTTGCCAACCCCATCCCCGCCAGAACACTAACCGAAAGCATAACTAAGATTCCAAACCTTTGATACCCTCGGCAAGCTGGCAGAATCTTATACATAAAGTACGAAGGAAAAAGTATTCTGTAACCTCCGATCTCCGTCCACGGTGCATGCGAAAATACCAATGCCACCAGCGCCAGGAATACAAAAAAACTAATAATGAAGTCTGATGACTGATGACTGATGACTGATGACTGATTGACTGGTCGCTGACGCCTCCTCCTCCAGGCTATGATAGCAACTATCGCCAAGGCCGTTGGCACACACCCCAAATACAGCGCATTCTCACTCCACCGATCGCTGTAAAGCCAGGAATCCACTAACTTCTTGGTAAATCTCCCAAACACTGGATGCTCCACCGCTGGCAGAAGATACCCTCCTACCTTCGCTCCACCGGTAAAAAGGTCCTTGAAAGGCCGCACATACCCCTGCGAAGCCAGCACTTCCGTCTTCCGCTCTAAAAACTCCGTCTTCAACGTCCTATAGTGAAAAGGCAAAATAATTGCCAGAGTAACCAATACGGCTACCAATCCTGCCTTCACTGCCCTGAATAGCGACTGCCAATCGGTAGCTGTCCACCACCGAACCCTCCATGCATAAAGAAGCTTAAACAGAAGAAATGCTATGGTGAAAACGGCCATAAAATATCCATAATGAAGGTCAGTGAAAGCATTCAAACAGAAAGTAACAGCACAGAGAATTGCATTTCCGTAGTTTCTATTCTCGTCCAATCTCAAAAGGGCTAAAACATAAAGTGGCATCCATTGAATATTAGCTAACCCCAGATGTGTCCAGGAATGAGCAAAGTGATAGGGGCAAAAGGCGAAAATTATACCGGACACCAGACTAACTGTCCTACTCTTAGTCAAATGATGTACAAGGTAGTACATGCTAATACCAGATAGCGGGAAACTGAGGAGAATTATAAGATTATATGCCAGGATCTCATTGGTTAGTATCGTCAACCATTTAGCAAAGAATTCCAGGAGGGGCACGCGAATACCCTCACTGTAGTCAGCCGCAACTATGACGTTAAAGTAATAGGGAATACCCTTATCCCAGCTATATTTCATCCGCCAGAGGCTATATACGGTTCCAGTCGGATCTCCCGGAGACCCGTAAATACAGCTTCCCATTCTGAAGATAAGCGGATAGGTCAATATCAGGCTCAGGATAATGAAACTTAAAAAGGTAAGTATGTCTCTGCGGCATATCATTCTCTTCGTTTCCTCCTCCAAGCTCAAACCCTCACTTTCTGCGATGTCTCCTCTCTACCATGTCAGATATTAACACAAATGCCACCAAAAAATGATGACAGAAATCGCAGGAGCGCTCACCTTAAACCCTGTCGTAATATCGTAAGATATACATCCGATAGAAGATAGCCATTGTGTCCCACCAAGTGTTAAAGATAATCTTCCATCCAATTCTCCCCCAGCGACCTCTCTTAAAATTAAGAGTTATCGGTACCTCGATAATCCTGTATCCCATATGGTAAGCATTGGCAAGGAGTTCCAAATCGAAGGCAAATCTCTTGCAGAGAACTTTTGGAAAAACCCTCTTCAGAACCTCGTATTTGAAGACCTTTATTCCAGTCTGGCTATCCTTCACTGGCAGATTAAACATTATTCTGGTCAGAAAGTGGTAACCAGCGCTGATGACCCTGCGCTGTAGGGGATAATTCACCTTGGAGAGTGGATGGCGCTTCGAACCAATAACCACGTCTCCTTTGCTCTCCATAAGGGTATGAAATAGGAGTTTGATTTGCTCTGGATGAAGATCCAGGTCCGCATCCAGAAAGACAACTATATCTCCCATTACATAGCGAAAAGCTTTCTTGATAGCCCGTCCCTTGCCAAAGTGGGCCATATTTCTTCTGACATGAATATTCGGAAAAGCGGATGCAAAGCTTCTGGCTTCCCGTAGGGTATCGTCAGTGCTTCCATCATCGACGACAATGATTTCGTAACCACAACCAAAACTATCCAAGGCTTTCACGGTATCTTCCAAGTTAGAAGCGATATGAGTGCCTTCGTTGTAAGCTGGGATTATTATGGATAGCTTACTCTTAAACCCGTCCATTTTCCTGGCCTTTGCCTTACAAGGTGTAGATAAATCTCATCCGATGTAAACCTAAATCATAATACACTAAAATGGCCACCATGGCAAGGATACGAATTAAAAAGGCAATTCTTGCCTCTGATTATTCCCTATTTATCTTCTTGATAATAGAAATCTCCTCCAACTTCTTTAACTTGTTGTTTAGTTATCTCTTTTGTTGGCCTAAAGTAATTTGGCAAAGAATATTCGTATGGGAAAAAGTGCAAATGCAAATCAAATGTATACTTGTATGGTCTTTGTTTCGGGACAACTACTATTAGTCTTCTTTTCGTTACTCTTCTTAGCTCACTAATGGCACTAATGATATCTTGAACATGTTCTAATGTGTGAGTGCAAACTACTGTATCAAACTCATTGTTTTCAAATGGAAGATTTTGTATGTTCGCTTGCTTAACCCGAATATGGGGATATGTCCGAATTAAATCGTGAGATATTATCAGATCGCTAGCTGTAACATTATATTTCTTACTCAAGATATTTGCTAAGAATCCTTTTCCACAACCCACTTCCAAGACTTTTTCTCCTACTATATTGTTCTCTATCTCTTTTATGCATTCGTTGTTTAAATCTGTCTCCCTTGATATATGAACAGAACTTGTTTCTTCATATATTTTCTGAAATTCTTCTTCTGAAATCTGTCCAGCATTATCTTTGAAGTCAAAAAAATATTTTGCTTTATCGTTAAATAATAGCTTGAAAGGTAACCACATGAACCATTTCTTGTCTCTGATATATGGAGGAATACACTCATTTAGAATAAAATGGATTATAAGGGTTATATTCCTGCTTAATTTCATAGCATTATCGCCCTCATGACTATAGAGGCTGCTCCCGGTAGATTCTTCCTAAAACAGAGACAGTTGAGTAATCAGCGCTTAGTTTCTTGTGCAATACGCCTATTACCTTCTCCAACACCTCTGATACAGTTATTCCGTTCATACAGGACAGGGTCTTACATTTCCTCCGCCAGCAGGGCAGACAGGGTAAATCCTTTTTGACTACAAAATTACCATCTCCGTAGGGGCCATTACGCCTAAAATCAATTGGACCATAGAGGCCGATAACTCTTTTACCTAAAGCCGCTGCTATGTGCAATGGCCCAGTATCGGATGAGATCATTGTCTGACATCTATCCAGAAGGGCTATCAATTGACCAAGGGTAGTTGGACAGGATATAATCGGACTTGACTTAGAGAGTCTCCGGGCTTCCTCCACCAGATGCCTCTCTCCCGGGCCATAGGTTAGAACTACATCTACATCTTCAAAATGAGCCTTAATTCTATCAGCTAATTCTCCGTATCGCTCCAATGGCCATTTCTTGGTGGCCCAGGTAACCCCGGGATGGAGGATAACCATTCTCTTCCTTTCAATCCCCTTACTCCTTAAGAACGAGTCTATGTATTTTGACTCCTGGATGCCTATAGCGATATTAAAAGAGATTTCATCATTCTCTGCCCCCAGTCTTTTAGCAAAATTGAGGTTCCTCTCCAGGATATGAGGAGCGTCTCCCTCGCTCACTTTCATATTGGTAAAGAGAGTGCTGAGCCACTCCACCCGTGAACTTCCTGCTTTAAAGCCGAGCCTTACAGGAGTCCCGCTCAGCCAGGCCAGAAGGCCACCTTTTAGACTTCCCTGCAGCTCAAGCACTGCGTCGCATCTGCTTCTTCTCAGCTTTTTTATCACTCTAAGGAAGGATGCTACCGTTTTGATAGGCGACTTTGTTCTCTCAAAAACTATGACCTCGTCTAAAGCTGGATGGCCAGTCAATATATCCTTAGCCTTCGGCTCAACCAGCCAGGATATGTAGGAATTTACGAATCTTTTTCTCAGAGCATTCAGGGTGGGCAGAGTATGAACCACATCCCCAATAGAGCCTAATTTTATAATTAGGATGCGCTGAGGCTTCTCTTCTGTTAGTTGATTATTAACCATCACCTACTATCCTTAATGTTTCTTCCATCCGATGAAGATAAGTGTGGTCCCGGTAGCTCCTTTCCTGCCCTTTCTCAGCTATTGCCTCTCTATTCCCATCATTATCCAGATAATATTCTATTGATCTTCGCAGGTCAGAAACACTGCTGTAGCAGGCTATCTCTCCCCCAATGTCAAAGAGCTCCGGAATCTCCTTCTTCCAGTCAGATAGAAGAAAAGCACCACAGCCTGTAGCTTCAAATAACCTCATATTAATCCCATCCTCGTTCTCCCCGAACCAGAGGTGAATATTCAGAATTATCTTGCCTGCATTGTAGACCTTAACCATTTCTTCCCCATAAAGACCTTTGCCCGTTCCGTGGACCTTCATCCTCAGCTTTGAGCCCTTCCGCACCTTCTTCCTCCACCCTGGTCCCCAGACCTTTAAATCGAAGCCGATTAAATTCTCTAAAACATCCTCCCTCACCTTATTCCACTGGCCAACGAAACATATATCGGAACCATAATTTCTCTTTTCCTCTTCCGTCAGGGAAACCTTCCGGTGAACCTCGCAGTCACAGCCAAAGGGGAGAAAATAAACATTCTCTGCTCCCGAGGCTCGATAATCATCAATTAAGGCTGAGTCGTTGGTAAAATAATAATCGTATGCAGGAGCCAGCTTTTTAGAAAGGTCCAGTCCGTAAGGGTCATCTGGCCACCAGTTAGCGGTAGTTACTTTGTAGATCTCCTTAATGGTGGAAATCGTCTCTGGAAATATATTCTTCCCCTTAGTCACAAATAGCAGGTCGGGTCTATTTCGAGAAACTGCCTCAATCAACTTTTCGTTAAGTATAGCCTGACTGCGCCAGGGAGGGAAAGATTTCTTATCGAAGTCAAAAATTTCAACTGAATGGCCAAGTCTCTCCAGGGCCCGCCGGCAGTACCAGCCAAGGCGATAAGGAGCAGGTGAAGTAACTAGAAGGATTCTCATAACTGTGTTACGATTTCCTCTTTGCATGGACAAGAACCGAATCCGTTATCTTATAGGGCAGTATTTCAATCAGAAACCGGTTAACAAACCTCCAAAACCTTCCCCTGCGTCTGAGACATTTATATCCCTCGTTGATCACCCTAACTATATGGCCATTTTGCCTTAGTATTGGTATAACCTCGTCAACTACGAATTTGAATCTAGGACCATCTCCATCCAGATAATGAATTCTTTTTTCAGGCATTAAAGCCAGCTTCCTCTTTGTGATCCGTCGGGCTATATTCAGCAATTTCAACTTGAATAGCAAAAGCTTGATTCGGTACTTGAAATAGCCTCTAAGGTGCCATGATGAGTCACGGATGAATATGTCCTGTTTAGTCACGCGAATCATTTCAGCGACAACCCTCTTTGGAAATGGCGTGTGATGAAGAGAGCCAAAAACAACACTTGTGTCAAAAGAACGGTCTGCAAGTTGCTTCATGTTAGTTGCATCTCCAAGGAATAGTCTGTATTTAGGAATTCCCTTCTCTACCGCTTTTTGTAACAATGCCTGGCTGATATCGATTCCGTAGGCGTCAAAGCCTGCCATGAGCAATTCTTTCAAGATTCTCCCTGTGCCAGTACAAACATCGAGAGCTCTTCCTTTCACATGCTTTAACAGATAGTTCACTATTGCTCGGTCGTCTGCCTTGAGATGCCATTCGTCATATTTTGAGGCAGTTCGCTCATAGTATTCGATCATTTCCCCTATTTGTCTGTGTCCAAAATATTCGCTCATTATTATGATCTGTTCCTTATGTAATTGCACAAATAAAAATCCCTGACGCAAACGTCTTGGGGAGGAAGCATTCCAAATAATGCCAAGACGGATTAGCATTGTCACGTCGCACAGGTTGCTCTTGAATAATTTTGAATCCTGCTCTTTTCACCTTCCTTCCAAGACTGTCAAAAGTATAATCATGAGCATGCACATCTCTTTCAGAACACTTGCCCCTCAATAGCCTAATTCTATTTCTAATGTAAGCAACATTTGGTGTGGTTAAAAGAAGTCGGCCACCTTTTTTCAAAATCCTATGACAGTTTTGCAAAAAAGCGATATCATCAATCATGTGCTCAACGATTTCCGAGGCCACAGCTACATCAAATGAATTATCTTCCCATGCAAATTCCTGAGATAAATCAACAGCGATAAAGCTCAGAGTTGGATATTTAGCCCTGGCAATTTTTATAACTTCGGGAAGGTCAACACTTATTACCTCATTGCCTCTGTCTGCTATTTCCTTGCTTAGTCCACCATCATTACAACCCAGGTCTATAATTTTTTCTCCAGACCTAATATGTTCCATTACTGCGACAACACGACAGCTCTGCCTCTTTACTGCCTCAGTTGACTCGCTACTGCCCTTTGTGGAATAAACCACTTCTTGCTGTTTTATCCACTTATCCATGAGTCGCTGTCTCCAGGCTTAATTCGAAGAACCAAAAAGATTGGGGATCTGTAAATCCTCTGACCTGTGGACCCATACATGATATATTAGAAACCTGTCAAAGCCTTTTTGCAGAAATCAATTCATCTTGCTTTTTAGCCAGCACCCTGATTCTATTCCCAGCACCGAAAGGTTCAATAAATAAGCCGATGAGATTCTCAGTTAATCTTAACAGGCGACGCTTTATCATAGAATTTTCAGTAGAAGTTCTCTGGAAACTAAATCCATGGGAAGTCCTCCAGATTACACGAAAGCCTGTTTTTTCCAACATTCTTTTAAGTGTTCTATCGGTAAAAAGATAGAGGTGATCTTTAGGATAATATTTAGGAAATTGACGGTATCTTTTCAAAGTCAGGCTATCATAATTGGGGGTGTGAATATACACTACTCCTCTCGGGGCTAAAAGCTTATTTATCTTATACAAGGTTTCAAGGGGTAGTTTTAAATGTTCAATTACCTGATTCATTATCACCACATCAAAAGCACCAGAAGGTAGATCCACTTCTAATAAATCTCCAGCAATAATATCTAGTCCATATTTTTCTCTCCCATAAGTAGCTGCGTCACTAAAAACCTCGACCCCGGTTGCTTCCCAATCCATACTCCTGGCAGCGTAAAGAAATCCCCCTGAGGCACATCCTACTTCTAACAACCTGTTATTTTTCCGATATTTCCTAAATTTTTTCAGATATTCCTTATAGTACTTCTGGTGTCCCTCAGAAAATCCCTTCCGGGTAAAATAATCCAGCCCTTCTTTCATGACAGAGCGATTTATCTCATCAACTCTTTCTGGGCGGGGATTCATATATATCAGCCCACAGTCCTGACAGCGCACATAGGAAGTATCCCCGATTTGTACAAATAAGTTTGCCTGATTACCCTGACATAAATTACAATTGATTTTACTTGCAGCCATGATCTTATTCTCTAAAACGGGCGCATAATCTGTAGAGGAGGAGACCATCGCGTGAGCGAAGAGGTTGCGGCACAGCTTCCATTTAGATACGGTCAGGGAGAGAATGACATCGAAAGCCCTGAGGAGCCAGCGGGGAAAGACCCCTTGAGAGTAGATGAGCATGGGCCGTATCCGCTCGAAGTATTCTATCTTATGCTCGGGCAGACCCGCGTTTCTTAGCTTCTGAGCCAGTTTTGTAACGGTATAATACTGTCTGTGCGTTCTATCAAGATAGCCCCTGAAGATCAACCCTATCGCCGGGCTTGAGAAAGAATCCTCAAGCGGAACTGTAAGCAGGATGTTCTCCCTTGCCACCTGCGCAGCCTCTTTGATGGCAACTGTATCGTCAGTGTGTTCCAGGCAATCCAACAGGGCCACAGTGTCGAAAGAGTTGCTCTTAAACGGCAGAGCACAGGCATCAGCTTGAATCAGAGGAAGCGTGCTGTATCTCTCCTTCGCCACCTTGAGCTTTCCAAAGTCTATATCAACACCGGCCGCCAAACGCCCTGTGGTGAGGCAAAAATGGACGAATGTTCCTTCCCCGCTGCCCACAAGTAGAATGCTCTTGCCTGAGAACCTCAGGAGTTTCTTCTTCTTAAACTTGCCTGGTCCTTTTATTTTCATAGCTATTTTTTCTTTGCCTCTTCTTCATGCATTATTTCTCTAATCTTTTCTGCCACTTTCTGCCAATTCAGCTCATTCTCTACCCTCTTTCTTCCCCGCTGGCCAAGCCTCTTAGCCAGGCTTTCATCAGTAAGGAGTCTGACTAAGGCAGTTGATATTTCCTCAGTATTCAAGGGATCAACTAACAAGCCAGTCTCTCCATCAATGACAGCGTCCACCACCCCACCACTGCGGCCTCCGATAACTGGTTTCCCGCAGGCATTAGCTTCCAAAAATACTATGCCGAATCCTTCCACATCCCCTTCCTCCTTGATTTCGTAACTGGGCATGATGAAGACATGGCAGGCATTGTAATATAAGGGTAACTCTTCGTCGGGAACATAGCCAGCAAACACTACGCTATCCAGAATCCCTGAGGCTTGAGCCAGCTTTCTTAAATTATCTTCCTCTGCACCTCGGCCAACAATCAGATAAATAGCTTGGGGAACTTTCTCCAGGACGCTGGGCAAGGCCCGAATCACATTAGCATGCCCCTTACGTTTGACCAGATGGGAGACAGTTAAAATAACTTTCTTATCGGAGAGATTGTGCCTTGTCTCCACCGTGGCAGAGTTAAGTCCAGGCTTAAACTTTTCCGGATCAACTCCATCGGGAATCACGGTGACTTTCTCTTTTGGAATTCCAATTTTAACTATTTCTTGGGCAGTGAAGTTGCTCACGGCTATTATTTTCTCCGCTCTCCTGAAATGTTTCCTGATTGATTTTCTTCTCCCCGCAAGCAAGATTTCTCCTCCATGAACGACAATGAAGTAAGGAACCCTCAAGACCAGATTGGCCCAGAAGGCTAAGGCGGCATAATCAGCTCGCTGGGTAATCAAGATTTTATCTGTTCTGAATCTCAGGAGAGCATAGAGAAAGATGAAGTAGAGATAAATTTTCTGTCTTATTCTAATCACCTTGAAGCTCTGCCGGCAATCAAATCCCTGGTCACCTTTTATATGTGGAGCTAAGACGATTACTTCCTCCCCTAAGGCAGAAAGGTTCTTAGCTACCTGGTAGGAATAGGTCTGAATTCCACCCACCGCCGGTGGAAAATCGTTAGCGCACAATAATATTCTCACTTTGCCTCAATCACCTCCAGCCGTTTGGTCTCATCTCTAATTAGGAGAGCTGGTTTTACCTCATAAATATTTCGCCATTATTGTATCTGTTGAATTCGCTTTAAATCCGCATCAATCATCATTTCAACTAACTTTTCGAAATTCACCTGAGGCTTCCAGCCTAATTTTCTTTTTGCCTTACTATAGTCGCCTTTCAGTTCGTAAACTTCTGCCGGACGATGAAGCCTCTTGTCTATAATAACATAGTCCTGCCAGTTAAGACCAACATAACTAACTTTCCAAAGAAGCAGGATGTAAAATCAGCTTGTTAGTAAGATGTCTTATTCGCCATAATCTATGCTCAGGATCCTCCAAAGCTACCCGTCTAACTATCCCATGAACCTCATAACCTTCCCCCAAAAGAAGTTCTGCCAAATAAGACCCATCCTGGCCAGTTATTCCCGTTATCAATGCTTTCTTAGCCATCCTTTTACCCCCTACTTTTCTTAACCAAATACATCATTCCTATCGTTACCTCTAATTCATACATTATTGTTTTCTTATGGTTTTATCATTATTACGTTTTAATGATTTCGTTGTAAACTTCCAGGGTCTTCTCTGCGTTCTTGGTTAGAGTGAACTTCTCTGCTAAGAGCCAGGCGTTCTTTCCAAGTTTACCTCTAAGCTCATCATCAAAGGTCATCCTGATTTTCTGGGCAATCTCCTCCGGGTCCATAGGATTATTTAAGAGGAGGCCATTTTCCCCATCGGCAATTATCTCAGCCGCTCCAGCGCATTTGCTTATGATGATAGGCAATCCACTGGCTAAAGCTTCCAGGCAGGCATTACCAAAGGGTTCATATAGCGTAGGCAGAACAAAGATATCAGCGGCGGCATAAAACTTTCTTGTCTCGGTCGTGCCCCCGATGAAGATTACTTTTCCATTCAACCCCAATCTCCTGACTAAACGAGAATAAGGCTTTTTCCTATCTCTTCCCACTATCAGAAGCTTTACATTCTCCCTACCCAACAAAGATACTGCTTGTATTAGATAATTTAACCCCTTGCGACGCTGTCCGGAGCCAACGAAAAGGATAACAAAATCATCCTCTACGAGATTAAACTGCCCTCTAATATCACTTCGCAGTAGTTCCCTGTTATTAGGACTAAATTCTTCACTATCCACTCCGTTATAAACCACGGCTATATTCTCTGGGCTAACTCCATAATGTCTTATAATCTCTTCCTTGCCTATCTTGGCAATAGCAATTATTTTCTTACATTTCTTAAAAATCCTCTTTTCTAAAAATAGGAGGGTTAAATGTAAGGGGTTAAGCCTAATCATTTTTCGGCTGAGCCTGTTTGAGGATATCTTGAGGGAACGACTCAGCCATTCCCGGTGACATCCGTCACCAGCTCGATAGACATCCTGATAGAATGTGCGATCGAAGCTATGAATGATGTCAAATCTATCTTTTTTTAACTGCCGCCTGCTAAAAAGGGCGAAACTTAAAGTTCTCAGGAAAGCGGCTCCGCCAAAGATGGGGACACGGTGAAAGGTAATAGAGCTTGTTGAGCTATTGATTTTACTGACATGGTGGAGTTCGTCCTTGCCGGTATGGGCGAAAATGTGGACCCGGTGACCTCTTCTGGCCAGTTCACGACTCAAATGATAGACATACCTTTCCGCTCCTCCGTATTTATGATAATCCTGTCTGATGAGAGCGATCTTCATCTTTTCCTTCTCTTCTTCGGTATCCGTCTCTGTATAGCCCAGAGGTATTTGTCCTTGCGTTCTCTCAAATGTCTATCCCGTCCGATATAGGCCTGGAAGAATCTCAACCATTTATCCATTGTCACCGGCTGGGGCCAGGATAGATAAAGACGACTTAGTTCTCTAATCCTCCCGCCTGGATAAATCTTTCTGACAAAGCGGGAACTCTCAAAGTCAATGAAATAGAGATATAATTTCCTATCCCCGGTCTTTTCCATCAGGATGTTCCTAATATTAAGGTCACCGAAAAAAAATCCCCGGTCATGCCCCCTTTTGATGAATTTAGCCAGACTTTCCATAACCTGGTACTTTTCCTCATCAGCCGGGCCAGCAAGGTAATCACCGAGATTAACGGCCGCAGGAATTTCCTGAGTGATGAGGAAGCTATCTCTTACCACTCTGAATCTTCTCCTTTCTCCCACCGCTAAAGGGAGAGGGGTAGCTATGCCAATCTGGAGGAGGCGGTTAGCTATCTTCCATTCCCGCATGGCTCTTCCTGAACGAAAGACATCTTTTGCCTTCTCCAAGAAGCGTCTATACTTGTGGTGTTTTAATACTACTGTCTCCTTGTTTTCTCCTCTACGAATGGGGAGAGAAACCAGGGTAGCTTTACCATTTCCCTCTAAAATATGAGCCTGTGAGCTCCTGGTTAGACTGCCCGGGTCCTCCAGCCGCAACTTGCTTAAAGCCTCTCTATAATCATCCCGAATGATAATTCTCATACCGCTTAGTTTAAGGACGCTGAATGGGCGTTTCTTAGTCTGAGTCCGGGCTTCTATTCTCCTCATTATTTTCTTTCGCTCTCGCCTACTTAATCCCAATCCGTGAGAGTAAACTTGAAAGAAGCGAAACCTATCGGTTCGGCTAACCAGCGGAGGCATAGACTCATTGAGACGAGCCAGGTCCTTTATTCGATACTTGAGGGAAAGTTTCCTTCTCAATCTAGAACTTTCGAAATCCACGAAGTAAAAAACTAACTCTCTGCTTTCTCCGGACTGCATCATAATATGACTGGTATTCAAATCTCCGTGAAAGAAACCTTTATCATGGACTTCCCTCAGTTTCCTGGCTAACGAGCACATTATCTCCCGCTTTTCCTTCCGAGCTTCGGCCGATATCGGCGGCTTGAGGGCATAAATATAGTCTCTCAGCTTATTAGCTCCTTCAATCTCCCGGCAGATCAAGAAGCTATCCTCTAATATCCTCAGTCGTCGGCGTTCTGCCACGGCTAAGGGAGTAGCGGCCGGAATTTCTCTTTCCATCAGCCAATTCCCCACCTTCCATTCTCGCACTGCCTTGGATGACCTGAAGATGTCCTTGAGTTTCCTTTTAAGTGTCGGCTTATCATATCGCTTGATGGCTATTCTTTCCTGACCATGAGGACGCTCAAGCACAATTGAGCTAACTACTGACTTATCAACATCGTCTATTATCTGGACCTCAGATTTTCTCAGTAATCCCTCAATATCCTCTATCCCCAACCGAAGCAGGGTATCCTTATATTCGTTCCTTATAGTCAATCTCATGCCGCCCTTCTTGATCGTCGCAAAACCACCTTTCGTAACCATATGCTCTAACACGATAAAAGTTCCGGGTTGTCCCTGAGCGGGATTATCCTCTCATAAGCCGTTACCAGATTATCCCCGTAGTGGTCCCAGGTATAGGCACTTGCTCTCTCCCGGGCAGATTGACCCATCTCCTGTCTCATCTCTTTGTTTTCATAAAGGAACTCTATCTTCTCTTTCAGTGCTTCTACATCCCTGACAGGAATAACGAAACCGTCCTTTCCATCTCTGACTACTGAGCCGCTATTGGTAGTGGTAATGACTGGCAGACCACAGGCCATAGCCTCATAGGTGACCAGTGCGCTTCCTTCCTCAATAGAAGGGCAGACAAAAACGGAAGCAGAGTTGAAAAGAGAGACTGGACCCGGCTGATAATCAAGATGTTTAAATTCCTTCCCTGTCCGATAGCGCGCTACAACTTTCTTACCGTCAGCAGCGATATCTCCTGCTAAAACTAACTCTGCATTCTTCAAATCCAACCTGCTCCAGGCTTTTAGCAGATACTGAAATCCTTTCCTCAGACTAAGCCTTCCCACGAAAAGGATGCGAAAGAGGCTATCTGGCTTAGGTTGTGGTTTGAATCTGACAAGATCGACTCCAAAGGGGATGAGAATCAACTTATGGCGCGGAAACTTCTCTTGCACAAAGCTCTCATAGGCAAATTGAGAAGGCACAGCTACATAGTCAGCTGCATCATATTCTTCCAGACAGCGGTCAATTATTTCAGGGGGTTCTACTTCTCTCTGAACCCCATAGCGCTCGTATTCCTCCTTTATCAGACTTATCTGGGTGCTGATATGCGAAGATGCTCTCTCAACAACTGTCAGAGCACCTTGTTTTTTAGCCTCTTTCAGGGACCTGAGACATTGACCATTCCACCCATGGAAAATGTCACAGCCTTCCTTTAAGAGATAAGATACCCTCTGATCGAAATATAAACTTTCTAAATAATACCACCTTTTGGCAGTAAGATAGGGCAATCTCACCCTCTTTGGATACCAGACCTTGACTATTTTACTGCCCTCTACCTCTCCCCTCTTCGCTCCCCGGACTACTACCCTCTTCAGATAACCATGGCGATGGATTCCCCTCACCGCTTGGTAAGCAGTGTTGCCAATTCCTCCTCCTCCTAATTTTGAACAGATAGAATAGATAACCTTCATATCTCAGCCATTCAGACAGCCGTCTTTTCCCGTCAATAGGCTACCATAAAGCAGCTCACGAATCAACCAAAAAACAAAGCAAGCAAATTTAACCTCAAATATACCAACACTCTGTGAAAAACAGAAGGTAATGATTGTGAGATTAGGAGAAATGGTTGAACTATCGAATCTCGGCTCAGTTTTTGCGGATTTACGAGGTGGGAGTCTCTTTGACCTTGACTACCAAGTACTCACTGAGTCTGACTGCGGGACCGGCGTCAGAACAATGTCACCCTCATTCATGCACGGTACTCCGGATTTCGTTCCTTGACCATCTCCGATGTGTACTCGGGCTCCGTCTCCCCATAGGCGCGTCCCAGTCCCTGAGCAGAGAGGGAAAGCCAGTGGCGACGTTCCTCATCCTCTGAAACTGCCTCC
>JAUWHM010000165.1 GCA_030605915.1 Nitrospirota bacterium
ACCGAAGAAAGGAAATGCTTGAAGATATGGCCATTCTCACCAAAGGCCAAGTGGTCTCCGAAGACCTGGGAATAAAGTTGGAAAGTGTAAAGTTGGATATGCTCGGCAAAGCCAAACGAGTAAAGATTGATAAGGAAAATACCACCATTGTTGAGGGAGCCGGTACTACCTCGGATATTCAGGGTAGAGCCAATCAGATAAGGCGTCAGATAGAAGAGACTACCTCTGACTATGACCGGGAGAAGTTAGAGGAGAGGTTAGCGAAGTTAGCGGGTGGGGTGGCGGTCATCAATGTAGGAGCAGCTACCGAGACTGAGATGAAAGAGAAGAAAGCCCGGGTTGAAGATGCTCTCCATGCTACCAGAGCGGCCGTTGAGGAAGGGATTGTGGCCGGTGGCGGGATAGCCCTGCTACGCTGTATACCCAAGCTGGATGAGCTGAAACTTAGTGGTGATGAAGCAGTGGGGATATCCATTGTTAAACGTACTCTGGAGGAACCACTGCGTCAGTTAGCCAATAATGCTGGTCAGGAAGGCGCCGTAGTTGTGCAACGACTGCTCAAGGAGAAGGCAAATACTGGTTACAATGTGGATACGGACAAATATGAGGATATGGTAAAAGCGGGGGTAATTGACCCGACCAAAGTGACCCGATTGGCCCTTCAGAATGCAGGCAGTATTGCTGCCCTTCTCCTCACCACTGAGGCTCTGGTCACCGAGATTCCGGAGAAGGAGGAAAAAACTCCTCCCATGCCGCCAGGGGGTGGCATGTACTAAATTGTGGAAAGGGAGAGGAAGTAGATGCCCACCTACCAGTATGAGTGTGAGCGCTGTTCGCATACGTTTGAGCAGTTTCAGCCGATTACCGCCCAGCCTCTCAAGAATTGCCCCAAATGTAATGGTCCACTGCGGAGATTGATTGGACAGGGAGGAGCCATAATCTTCAAGGGCACTGGCTTCTATGCCACTGATTATCGCAGTGAAGAATACAAGAAGAGAGCAAAAGAAGAATCTGATAATAAGGCTGGTGAGAAAAAGAAGGATAGTGAGAAATCTAAATGAGAGCCGAGAAGACTGAGAGAGAGTTTGAACTATGTTCATAGCAGATATGGAAGTGTTATTGACAAAAGTCAGCAATCGCTATGAACTGGTCACCTTGGCTTCCAGGAGGACAAGAGAACTTACTGAGGGAGCTAAGCCCTTAGTGGAAATTGCCTCAAAGGATCTCATAAACATTGCTTTAGCCGAGATAGCAGCCGGGAAGATAAAGGCCTCTTCCCAGCGGAAGGCTCCATCTCGCCCTGTTTAGAGAGGAGAGAAAGAAATGCCATCAGTGAAGAAGAAGAGAAGGGCCAAGATAGCCAAGCATAAGCGTAGGAAGAGGCTGAAACGGGACCGCCATAAGAAGAAGCGGCGCTAGGCGAATGAATAAGAGACTTATTTTTGTTCTAACTGTTCTCACCGCTTTAGGGGTTTTCCTTGCCCCACTGAATTATGCTGTGTGGATCTGGACTCCGGAGACGAGGAAATGGATAAACCCCAAGTATGCCGTGAAGGAAAATCCCGAGGAGCAGTTTGCCTGGGCAGAAAGTTTCTTCCAAGGCGAGGAATACGAGAGAGCCATTAAGGAACACCGTAAGTTAATTAGAAACTACCCTGATAGCATCTACGCTCCTCGTTCCCAATATTCGGTTGGAGCCTGCTGGGAGGCCTTGGGAGAATACGGGCAGGCAGTGAATGAATACCAGAAGGTAATTGATAACTATCCGACCAGCGATAAGATTGCTGAAGTGGTGGAGAGCCAGTACCAGATAGGCAACCTCTTCTTTGGAGAGGAGATTAAGAGTAAGTTTAAGAAAGTCTTTGTAGAGAGCAACTATGCAAGAGCATCTAAGGTCTACCGATTGGTGATAAAGAATGCTCCTTACAGCCCGAGAGCGGCCGAGGTCCAGTATAGAATAGGGTTATGTTATCTTAAACAGAATAACTGGTCTGAAGCTGTCTCTGAATACGAAAAAGTTATTGAGAACTATCCGGAGAGTCAATGGGTAGAAAGAGCCTTTTATGAAATTGGCCTCTCTTATCTCAATCAATCCCTCTCCCCCCTCTACGACCAGACGATGACTGAGCAGGCCTTAAAACAGTTTAAGGAATTTAGAAAACGCTTTCCGGATACTAGTCTGTCCAAAGAAGTGGAGGAGAAGATAAACTCCTTGAGGGAAAGGAGAGCGGAGAGAACCTATAAGATTGGGCAGTTCTATGAGAAGCAAGGGAGCACTGAGGCAGCCCGCATCTATTATCAGGAGACAGTTGATAACTACCCCGATAGCAATTGGGCTCGGTCTGCCCGGGAACGCTTAGATGAACTTGAGAGCAAGTAAATCCCGCACCAGGGTCTTGGTGTGGCCCCTCCTTGGACTCTCCCTGTTATTAATAGCCGGCTGCGGCTATACTTTCTATGTGAGAGTAGCCGATGGTCTTCAGACCATCGCCATTGAGAATTTAGAGAATAAGACCTACGAGCACGGATTGGAAATATTGGCGGGGGAGGCGATAAGGGACGAGTTCATCTTCGACGGAAGTCTGAAAGTGAGGCAAGAGCGAGAGGCCGGCCTTCAACTCTCGGGCTCAGTTATTGAATATGTCCTTGAACCCCTCACCTACGATGAAGATGCTAAGGCGGAAGGGTATCGGCTGAGGATAAGGGCTAAACTCACCCTAAAGAATTTGAGGAAGGATGAGACTGTCTGGAAGGATAAGATTATAGAGGGGGATGCTCGATATCTTCTCTCTGAATCCTTGGGGGAGGCCGCAGCCAGGGATAAGGCCTTAAAGGACCTGGCCAAGGAGATCCTCCGCCAGGTCATATACACCTGGTAAGAAAATCCGCTAATATATTATTTATACCCCCGCAAAAACCCAATATCATAAAAACAAAGATGTAGCAAGGGAAATAGAGAATAGTTTTGGTATTCCAACTATTCCCCCAAGGGAGGTGACGACCCGTGACAGTCAAAACGATTGAATTGGTTAGAAGGATACGCGACAAACAATATGCACAAACAAAGAGTTTGTCCATCCGAGAACAATTAGAATACATAAAAAAGAAGTCTGAAAAATTGTCGCAAGAGTTTCGTAGCCATCGGCACCCGGCAATGAATAACGCAAAGTGAAAAGACCTCAATCCATTTCGCCTTTAGAGCACTAAAGCGAAATTCTAACCCAAAATAAGCCTTGAAAATGCCAGTTTTGAGCATGAGAAGTGAGGCAAATACGCAAAGGCGAAATAATCAAAATAATAATCAAGAAATAAATGACAGAGAAATAAACAAAAAACAAATAAACAATAAAGAAATCAAGTACTTAAAGAGAGAGGAATGGCTAGGCCTAATAGAGTCCGTGGATGATTACAGGGACAAGCTTATTGTGAAGCTCCTCTACTCAACTGGCATGCTGGTAGGGGAGTTAAC
>JAUWHM010000037.1 GCA_030605915.1 Nitrospirota bacterium
TTTAAGATTTCCTCCTGTCTTGCTTCCATTCTCTTTTTGTCTTCCAATCTAACATCATCATATCCTAAGAGATGGAGCACTCCGTGGATAACGAGGAGGGCCAGTTCCTTATCCAGGCTCTCTCCAAGCTGCTCCGCCTGCTCTTTAGCCCTCTCGGCCGATATGACCACATCTCCTAAAAGGTGAGGATTGAGAGAAGAAAATGCTCCCTCCCCCATGGCGAAGGCGAGGACATCGGTAGCTTGGTCACGATGGCGGTATTTCTGGTTGAGACTGCGGATATAATCATCGGTGACTAAGATAATACTTACCTCAGCCCGCAGCCGATTCTCTCCTCTTAATGTTTTTCTTGCTGCTCGCCTGATTGTTCTTAGGCTTACTTTGACTTCGCTTTGAAGGTTTCCCACCTTTATCTTCACTCCCCTCCTCCTTCGGATACTCTACCCGGGTGTGGAACATGCTGATCAGGATGCGCGTAAAGGTCTCCGAAATCCTTTGAAGATCACTTAGGGTCAGATCAGACTTATCTAACTGGTAATCGGTCAACTTATCATTAATAACCTTACTGACCAAATTTTTAATGCGGCTGGGAGGGGGATGGGATAGGCTGCGGGAAGCCGCCTCCACCGAATCAGCTAACATGACGATGGCTGCCTCCTTGGTCTGGGGCTTGGGACCGAGATAGCGAAAGTCATCCTTCTTGACGGCATTATGCTCATCTCCCTCTACTGCCCGATGATAGAAGAAAGAGGCCAAGGTTGTCCCATGATGTTGGCGGACGATGTCTACAACCGCCTCGGGAAGGTTGCTTTTGTTCGCTAAATCCACTCCCTCTTTGACATGGGAAATGAGAATGAGACTGGACATGCTTGGATTTAATTTTTTGTGTTTATCCTTCTGCATAGCAGAAGCCAGCATGCGGTTTTCAGTGAAGTAGGAGGCTTTCTTTATCTTACCAATATCGTGGTAATAGGAGCCTACTTTGGCCAGGAGCGCATTGGCTCCAATGGCCTGAGCGGCAGATTCAGCTAAATTGGCCACGGCCAAGCTGGACTGATAGGTTCCCGGAGCCTGGCTCTTCAACCTCTCTAAGATGGGTTGATTGAGGTCCAATAATTCCAATAACTTAATGTCGGTGGTAATTTTAAAGAGATGTTCGAAGATGGGTAGCAGGCCGGTGACTGCCACACCCGAGACGGCGCCATTCACTGCTGCCCACAGACAGATATTGGTAATCGGTTCCCCGGTCGAAAATCCCAAAAGCCGAAACCCAAGGACGGTGACTAGACTGGCAAGACTAACCAGAAGTCCAGCCTTCATTAAATCTGCCCTCCTCCTAACATGAGCCACACTGAATAGCCCGACCATCCCTCCCACCAAGGCCACCACCATATAGTCCAGCCTGTACCCAGTCAGGACCCCAACGAATATGCTTAAGATAACAGCCGCCACAACTCCTAATCTGGCCTCCACCAATATAGCCACCAGCATGGGAGCAATGGCTACCGGTATGAGGTAACCAGATAGCCCGTAGCGCGCAATGAGCTTCGCCAGAAGAGCCACTCCCATAGTTACCAGACCGAGGAGGAAGAAGGTACGGCTTTGAGCCATAACCTGGGAGTGGTAGTTGCGCAGATAAATACCGACGATAAAGAAGAGAATAAGAATCAGGATGGAGATTCCCCCTATACCTGATATCCATTTTTCTGGAGTAACCCAGACAGCTTCCGGCGTCACTGTCCACACGGAGAGGAAGTAGAAGAAGAGGGCCAGGGACCATTTTAAAACCTGAGTCTTCTTCAGAAGGCTGAACTTAGGAGTTAACTTCCGCTTTACCCTATGGATAATCTCTCTGAAAATTTTAAGCACCTTTCTCATAATAAAGACGAGACCTTAGGTCTCGGCACAGAGCCGCCGCTCTGCGATTCATGAGACCTAAGGTCTAAATTGATCCTCTTCAACGGGGTATTACCAGAACCTGACCGGGATAGATAAGGTCAGGGTTCTTAATCTTATCCTTATTGGCCTTGTAAATCTGTAGCCACTTAGTATGGTCTCCGTAGATATGCTTGTACCCAGCTATGTTCCAGAGGCACTCTCCTTTTTCTACGGTGTAAGTAGTTGCTCGACCCTTTTCGACTGCTGCTGGAGGACCATACATATAGCCCTTGACGAAAATGCCCTTATTCCCGGATAACTCCTTACCCTCCGATGAACGGGCTTCGATGAACCCCCCGGCTACTACCTTCATCCCACTGGTGACTAAAAGAACTGCTCCCAGGGCCACTGCTAAGACGATTACTCCAACTGGCTTTTTGAACACCATCTCTTCACCCCCTTTCCCCACAAAAAATCCTCAACTATTTTCGCAACTTCCATCTCAAAAGTAAAGCCTCTTTGCCCTTGCCACCCTTGCCTGTTTACTATCCTTGCTCTTGCAGTCACTTTTTCTTCCCTTCACTCTTGATGCTTTCCTTATCCCTCACATCGTGGGGGACTGTAACGACGGTCTCTTTGGTGGTGGAGTTATCAGCTTTGTCGGTAACTACGACCTTGATGGTGTAGATTCGGCCTTCTTTATCATCGCCGTTTCGCCAGGCAATGAGTTCTATTTTCTCGCCAAAGTCTGAGAGGCTGGCTTGGACCTCGTTGTATTCATCAGTAACCGTGAAGACTTTGGAGATTACCCCACTAAGAGCATCAGTGGCTGAGCCATTGATGGTTACTTGCACTGGCTTATGGTCTGGAGGCCAGAGGATAGAAGGCTCTGCACTTATTGTTACCTCAGGAGGAGTTTTGTCTATCCAGACTCTTATGAGATGGAGAGATTCTGCATTTGCAGCATTATCTACGCTCCAGTATTGAACAGTGTGTTGGCCTTCTTCTGTAATATTGATAGTGGTCCCTTCATGCTGAACTCCATTCACCAGGTAATAGGTATGGGCTACTCCACTCATATCATCGGTGGCGGTCAGAGTAATATTAGCGTCCTGGTTGGTCCAGATATCATCGTATTGGTAATTATCCGTAGTAGTGGGTGGGGTTATATCTATGGCTTCCTCGCTGATGGTTACGGTGACAATTTCTGATTCGCCTACATTACCTGCCATATCCGTAGCTTTGGCTTGAAGACGATACTCTCCTAGCTTATATAAAAGTGTATTCCATTCTCTCTCATAAGGAGGTCTTAACCGATACCCTGACTCCCGGCCATTTATGAGGAAATTCACTTCATCTATTCCTGAGACTTCCTCTATCCCTGAAGAACCATCAGCAACGTCAGCAATTATCTTAACTTTGCCATATACCATTGCTCCATCTTGAGGAGAAACAATGCTTACTGCTGGAGGCGTAGTATCTGGGGGAAGATTATCAATAATTACATCTATTGAGACTCTTTCGCTATTAGTTGAATCACTAGCATATACAGATATCTTATGTTTTCCGTCCTTATATTTAGTAGTATCCCATTCAAACTCGTAGGGCAAATCCTTTAGAATTACGACCTCTTCGTGATCTATATAAAGAGTTACATCCTCTACCTTAATATCATCTGCAGCTGAGATGTTGATTGAAACGGTTCCCTCTACCATATCTCCATCCTTTGGTAAAATTATAGAGACAGTTGGTGGCACCCTATCAAAAATACAGAAATCAATATCAGAAACCATTAGATTCCCATCAGCATCTTCTGATAAGAGACGGAAGTAGTAAATGCTTCCTTGAGACATTGGAACAAGAACCTTTATGGTATGTCTGTAAACCATAGTGGAATCAATAGGAGTTGAGGAGCCTAGAGATGGAGTTGGCCCATATTCTACTTGTGAAGTAGAAGAAATATCGGTATCCCACTTGATTGTAAAACCTGTCGTGGAGGGGCTAATTCTTGCTATACTAATTTCATTATTTTGTGCACTTGAAAAGCCAATACCAAGAAAAACTCCCATGCCTAATATTACCAACAAGCAAACTTTTCTTTTCATGACCTCCTTTTGCATAGCTTACCTCCCTCTAGGTTGCCATTCAACTGAACCATTAACACAAAGCACATTTATTCCCTCCCCATATCGCCATTTATAAATTAGCCTTCTTATCCCCTTGTGGTGAGAGGCATGGTTGTCAACATTATCCTTCAGAATTATGCTTTTTGGGTCAGATTCCAGCGTGGAGCCAGGAATATAGGTATAGCTTATATGGCAGTTAATGATTTGTGAATAGAGGTCACTATCTGAAGGACAACAGAAAGCTCCAACCTCACCAATATAAGTCGGATACAGCTGTTCAATGCCCTGCGGAAAAAACCCATCATTATCCTGAGCATATGTCCGTAAAGCTAAACCAATTTGTTCCAAATTGTGCCTACAACTATTCCGCCTTCCCCTTTCTGTAACTCGCGGAATC
>JAUWHM010000012.1 GCA_030605915.1 Nitrospirota bacterium
GGCAAAGTATTTCCTTTTCATTAAACAGTATAGTTTCGTAGTGCCATTTACATGGAAGATCCACTCAGTGAAAGGAGGAAGACAGGCTTCTCCGCCTAATTCTTCGATCTGACGGACCAGATGGTCATTACTAAACTTATGGTTACGAACAAATATCTCCCCCACGACTCCAATTCTTGGTTTTTCTCCCATCCCTTCAACCTTAATTTTCTGAAATACCCCTCCCGCTTCTTTAAGAACCTGACCTATCCCTTTTCGCTCCCTTATCGCCTGGCAAACCCCATTTAAGTATTCCTGATAGACTTTCTCCGTTTCCCCCCGCCTGATTTCATAGGGTCTTCGCTCCCGCAGCATCTTATCCAGTAAGTCAACTGCCACTACTCCTTCCCAGATATGACGGAAGAAGCTTTTCCCATGTATTTGCAAATCTTTATATAGATTCTCATCCTGATTGGGAGAGATGATGGGAACCTCTTCAAGTCCTAATTCATCTAAAATCATTCTCTGCAGCTTATGATACTGACCAAACCGACAGGGGCCGTTGGCCGTGGGCATGAAGAATGCTGCCTTCTTCGGGTTAAATCCCGGACTCTTAGCCAACTTCACCATATCACCCATAGTGATAATGCAGGGATAACACTCCTTGCCAGAGGTAAATTTCCTTCCCCACTCTAAGGTCTCAGCATCGGATTCAGGAAAGACCTCAGCCGGAACACCATTTGATTCAAAGGCAGCCTTCAGGACAAAGGCATGGTCTCCCATCCAGGGAATGTAGACAGTTCTTCTGGATTTTTTGTTGAATAGGGGAACTTCTCTCTTCTTTTTCTCGAAAATCTCCTCCACCTTAACATTATTTAAGCTATCTAAGAACGCCTCGCATCTAGTTATGGCTCCCACATCGGCACTGTGCTCATCTATCTCAATTTGAAGATATGGCTTGGGGCCCATCCTCTCCCGGAAGAACCTGGTGATGAATGAATCCGGACCGCAGCCGAAGTTAGTTATATAAAGGGCCTGAAGCCGCTTATCTTTGCGAATGAGCTCAGCCGCACTTAAAATCTTCTGTCCATACCTCCAGTACATATCAGGAAAGTTTTCGGAAAGGTCAACTGAATCCAGTGGAAGATAGTCCATGGGAATGGGAAGAGCACCCAAATCTCTTAGCTTCTTAGGAAGATTCAGATTTATCCCAGCATCGCATCCATTATAGGGCCGAGCTACAATGACCACTGCATATCTTTTCTCATCTAAAGAATTGAGAATCTCTCTACCCCTTGCCTGGACTGCCTGGTAGAAATAATCCTGAGCCTTCTCAGCAGCTAAGATGGCCCGCTCAACCTGCCGTGGAGCTTTTCCAAGGGACTTTCCTAATCTGCGAAGTCCGGCCTTAGCTATTCTGCCGCCCCAACCAAAGGCTAATTCTGAATCTATAATTTTAACTCCTCTTCCTTCCACATCAATAGCTGACTTAATGAAATGGGGCAGAGTCTGGACATAGGGGCAGTTGAAGCTCTGCTCAATGCTTGGATTGGTCTGCTTCATATTGACGATGGTAGGCAGGAAGATATGATCAACCTTTTTCTTTAAAAGATTGAAGACATGCCCATGAGCCACCTTTACCGGGAAACAGGTCTCAGCCACCACGCTCTCCAGGCCCTGATGGACAATCTTCTTATTCGTCCTATCAGAGAAGACTACCTCAAAGCCAAGTTCACTGAAGAAACCCTTCCATAGTGGATAAAGTTCGTGGAAGATTAAAGCGCGAGGAATACCAATCTTAGCCGATGGCTGATGGCTGGATGGTGATGGTTCATATGAACCTAACAGCAGTTTCTCCCGCTCAGCAAATAGGTCCGGGATATCATCCCTGGATTTCTTCTTATCAATGTTATACTTCTCGCACCTGCTGCCATAATAAAGAGGTCTTTCCTTCCCAACGATTACTTCTCTTATCTCGCAGTGATTAGGGCAATCAGGGCATTCGAAGGAGCGCTGCTCATACTTTGCCCTAACTATGGTTTCAAATCCCTTAAAGGATGTTTTTCCTTTTTCGTTTTTCGTTCTTCGCTGTTCCCTGACACAGAGAGCCACTCCGATGGCTCCAGTAACATCGGTGTTAGGAGGAACAGTTATTGGCTTACCAAGGACTTTCTCAAAGGCTGCCACCACTGCCTGATTGAGGGCTACCGCGCCCTGGAAGAAAACATTACTGCCTATTCTCTTCTGCCCTACTACCCTATTCAGATAATTCTCCACGATGGAATAGGCCAGGCCAGCTACCAGGTCCTCCTTCTCTGCTCCACTCTGCTGATGGGAAAGGAGATTGGATTCCATAAATACAGTGCATCTTTCCCCCAATCGAAGCGGACATTTCCCCCGCAGAGCTAACTTCCCAAACTCTTCCTCTATCTTTATCCCCAGGCGCTCCGCCTGCTCTTCTAAAAAAGAACCAGTTCCCGCCGCACAGACCTTATTCATCTCAAAGTCAACAACTGCTCCCCTGTCTAGGCTAATGAACTTTGAATCCTGACCTCCGATCTCGAAGATGGTATCCACTGTTCCGTCAATGGCGGCTGAGGCGGTAGCCTGAGCCGTTATCTCGTTCTTGACCAGGTCCGCTCCCACGAAATCTCCAGTTAGATATCGTCCTGAGCCAGTAGTTCCTACTCCTACTATATTGACGAAGCTGCCTACTTCTTCCCCAATCTCCTTTATGCCCCTCCGGACTGCCTCCAAAGGTCTTCCGGCGGTCATCAAATATCGTCTAACAACTACTCTGCCTTCTTCATCTATAGCCACCACATTAGTGCTAATGGAGCCAACATCAATACCAATGTAAACATCAATCCGCTCATTTGCTCGGCGAGTGGCATCATCAGATAGTCGGCTATTGAACTGGGAGACCGAACAATTAGTGGGCTGCCGGAGGGGTGAAAGATGCTGATGTTTAGGTCTATCAGTTCTTAAATATTTCTCCAAGGGTTCCAATCCCCTAAATTCTCCTCCTTTAGAGGACCTCTCCCTTAGGACTAAAACGGCGCCAATGGCTCCCATAGAGGCATAATGTTCGGGGATAACTAGTTCCCCTTCACCCAGTCCCAACACATCTTCAAAAGCCTTAACCATTCCTCTATTAGCCGCTACTCCTCCCTGGAAGATAATTGGCTTAGCAATCGCTTTCCCCTTCCCAATGTTTGACTTAAAGTTGCGGGCCAGGGCATAGCAGAGCCCACCTACAATATCATAATCGGGAGCCGCCTCCTGCTGAAGGTGAATCATGTCAGTTTTAGCAAAGACACTACAGCGGCCAGCGATACGAGGAGGATTCTTGCTCTTGAGGGCTAAGTTTCCGAACTCCTCCTCAATGGACAGTCCCAGACGGCTGGCCTGCTGATCTAAAAAGGAACCAGTTCCAGCCGCACAGATGGTATTCATAGAGAAATCCTCAATAAGCATTCGGCCCGAATCGAGCTTGAGGAGAATGAGCTTTGAGTCCTCGCCCCCTATATCTATTACTGTTCTCACCTTCGGATATAAATGCTCAACCGCCTTGGCCTGAGCCACAATCTCATTTATGAACTGGCCCCCTAAAAGCTCAGCCACTAACTTCCCACCCGAACCGGTGACTGCTACCCGGCCAACTCTCTCCCGTGGATACCGCTGGAGGACCTCTATCAGAACCTCAAGGACTGTGCGGACTGGCTGTCCCTTCATTCTATTATAGTGCTCCTCAACTATAGCACCGGCCTTATTTAGGAGGACGGTATTCAAGCTGACCGAACCCACATCCAGCCCGATGTCCACTTTGCTATCTTCCTGTCCCATCTTGTTCATCACCTTAGCCTATATTTTATTCTGTGGTGAGGTAAATTGCAAGGAAATTATCTTAACATGTGACTGAACAACCTTCTCTGGGGAAATAAAAAGAGAGAGAAGATGACCGTGAGAAGCCCGGTCAAGATGAAGGGAGAACTATAGCCGGGGATATATTCATTGAGAATCCCGCTAACTATTGCTCCTAAGAATGTCCCTCCCATTCTCACCGTCTCCAAAAAGCCAAAGTTCCCTCCCATCCTCTTATTGGGGAAGATAGTGGAGATTATCACTGCCTGACTGAGAATGACGAATGAATCACCAGTTGTGTGGAGGAGCCTTACCATGAGAGCTGAAAAATAGGAGTTAGCAAATGCCAAGAGCCACTGGCCGGAGCCAGAAAGAAATAGACCCAATGATATGAGGACGATAACCCTTCTGTTTCGGTCAAAGAGGTAGCCGCAAATAAGGGTAAATACTCCCAGCCAGAGACCGATGAAACAGAAGATCTGGCTAATCTGTCTTAAGGTCAAACCGATATCCTTATCCAGAAATAAGTAAAGGTTAGTTCTCTCTGCCCCGAAATGGATTCCCATAACGAGGACAATGAGGATGAGGAGAAAGACTTCC
>JAUWHM010000077.1 GCA_030605915.1 Nitrospirota bacterium
GTTGGTGGCCGGAGTAATATTCTGGACCATTCTTAATTGCTCTGCCAATCGAGAACTTGAGCAGGAATTCGCAGCAATCAAGGATTCTGGGTATTGGCTATCACTGGAAGATTTTGCAACTACTCCGGTGCCTGACGAAGAAAATGCATTCATCTTATATAAGAGAGCCTTCGAAATGTTTGACGCAGGGGAAGGGGAAGAAAAAGCAGTATGGGAAGAAATTAAGCATCACCCTCCTGTGGGTTGGATCCCGAAAAACAAAACGGCTTTCAGGAATCTTCTAAACAGAAACAGTGCTGTATTTGAATTGCTGGAGAAAGCAGCCTCCTGTAAAAGGAGTCGCATTCCGGTTGAGTACGACAAGGGCATTGAGGGCATGGGCATCGTGCGAATGACTTGGGTCGCACACTGCAGAACGCTCTTAACAGCAAAGGCGCTCACTGAAAGCGAGGAAGGAAAAATCGATGAGGCTGTAGAAACTTGTCAGATAGGATTGCATCTTGCGAATATCTTATACCACGAGCCAATATTGATTGCCCAACTTATCAGAATAGCCTGTCAAGAGCAAATGTATCAAACTCTGGAGGCTATCTTCAACCAGGGAGAACCAAGTTTGCCAACATGTCGCGATTTGCTGGATGAAATAGTTGGCTACGGAGTGGAAGCTCCTGTTGCCCGTGCTCTCGAACTGGAATTGATGAACATAGAATTGACCAAGCGGATGTTGAAAGGCGCGTCTAAGCCTGACACCTCTGGCAAGCCACTTCGACAGAAGTTAATTCTGAGGCTCTATACTTCTTGGCTCTGGCGTCCAATTATGAAGATAGATATAGCCTACTTCTTACGAATCAAGCGTGAGTATATCCAGTGCTACAGGCTTCCGTATTATGGTGAAACAAAAGAGGCAAAGGCGAAATGGGATAAGACATACCGTGTCAGGAAGCCCCCATGGTATTGCATGCTGAGCCGCAAGGGGGCGTTACATCTTCCGCTCCTGGCAGCGGACAGATTTGAAAGCGAGGCTTTAGGCCGTATCTGGCAGTTAGGATTAGCTGTCAGGATATACAAGGAAGAGAAGGGCGACTACCCTGAGTCTCTGAAAGAACTATGTCCGGTAATTCTCAAGAAATTGCCGAAAGATCCATTCAGCGGTGGACAGTTTCTATACTGTCAAAAGGAAGACGGATTTGTTGTTTATAGCGTTGGAGAGAATCTGAAGGATGATGGTGGAGAAGGAGACGATATTGCATGGCGCTCTGAAAAACACGAAGTTCTGACTTCAAATTCAGCAGATTCCTTACCGACATCTGGACTTGGCTACCGGGCTCCTGATAAAACTCCTTATGAAGATGACCAGTCAGAAAGGGCTGACTATCTGAAAGGACACAAAGCCGCTTGGGATGATGCTGTCCTTGGTGTGTCAGTAAAAGACCTTCGACCGGGAATTAAAGAAGGAATCATTCACACTAAAGCAAGTAACCCACCAGAGACGGCTTCGGAGAACTTTCTTCTTGGATGATCCGATGGAAAGTATGATTTTGTCATCCATTTTCTTAATCCCTTATTGAAGAGGGGACAGAAAGACTTGTCAGTCGTAGAAGAATTTAGGGGATACCAAGACAGTGTTAAGAAAGAACTAGGCGTGGTTGACTAACCTTTAATGTGCTAAGCAGACCACCATAAATTCCCGAAAATTGTCCTGAGATTCGATACAACAACCATTGAAAAGGAAGTGGATGGATTCACGGGCTTCGTGGATTCACTGGTTATCGAAGGAGGGGTGAAATGACAATTGATATGGTTCGTGATGCACTGCTGTGGTGTTTCATAATCAATATGGGATTATTGCTATGGTGGTTTTTGTTTTTCATGTTTGCCCATGATTGGATCTATCGATTTCATGGGAAATGGTTCAAGTTGTCGGTAGATAGGTTTGACGCGATTCACTATGCCGGTATGACATTCTTCAAGATATGCATATTCCTGTTCAATATTGTTCCATATTTTGCACTACGTATTGTTGGATGAATTTGGAATTGACAGAAGTCTTAAACCGTGTTAAAAGAGAGGTGCTTACGTATTCTATCAGCCCAATGAGGGATGAGCAATCTCCGTAAGTCCCTGAAAATAAAGGCTGCGCCCGTAGCTCAGTCAGGATAGAGCAGCGGTTTCCTAAACCGCGGGTCGCGTGTTCGAGTCACGCCGGGCGTACTAAAAAAACAGGAGAAAGATGAAAAAGTTACTGTTTTTCCTCCTCCGAGCGGGAGTGAGCGCTGGTATTCTCTACTTCATCTTCACCCGACCAGACTTGAACTTCCGGAAGATGGTTGAGACTATTGGCCAGATTCATCGCCCCTCTCTCTACTCAGCCAGTCTTGCCTATGGGGTTGTGCTTCTCCTGGGATGCCTCCGTTGGAGGGTGCTGCTTGAGGCACACAACATTAAACTGGGATTTGCCCGCGTAGTTAAACTCTTCTTCATTGGATTTTTCTTTAATAATTTCCTCCCCTCTTTGACGGGAGGAGATATAGTGAAGGCTTACTATGTCTCAAAGGAAACTGCCAGGAGGGCCGAGGCAGCAACCACGGTCATAGTTGACAGAGTGATTGGGCTCCTTGCTCTCTTCTTTCTGGGAGGGGTAGCCGCAGTGACCAGGCTGGGTGCTGTAGAGATTCGGAAGCCGGCTTTAGCTACCCTTATCTTCTTGTTTCTTGTCTTCCTCTTGATGGGTCTGGCCTTTAGCCGGAGATTCCAGAAAAGGATTGCTATTTCAGAGAATCCATCGACAAGAAAGGGCAGGCTGGCGAATGTTGTTAAAAAGGTTTATCTTGCCTTTCACTACTATAGAAACTGCCCGGGTGCCCTGGCCATGGCCTTCATCCTTTCCCTGTCTCTTCAGACGATAATGATCTTAATCAACTACTGGCTTGCTCTTGGGCTGGGAGTGAGAGGTATTGGGCTGAGTACCTTCTTTGTTCTCATTCCCCTGGCTGGGGCAATAAGTGCCATACCTATTACAGTTGCTGGGTGGGGACTGGGAGAGGGAGCATACAAGTTCTGCTTCGCTTTTGCTGGGCTTCCGGCAAGGACATCTGTTTCCCTGTCCATTCTCCTTCGCCTTCTCATGGTTAGCTGGAGCATAATCGGGCTCCCCCTTTACCTATTACACCGAGCAGGAAGAGGAAAGAGATGAACTGGCAGGATTACAAAGGAGTTATCCATGTCCACTCCCGCTATTCCGATGGGAGCGGGAGCTTAAGTAGAATAATTGGGGCGGCCAATAAGGCTGGGCTGGACTATTGTATTATCACAGACCATCATACACTGCGTCATAAAGAAGAAGGGGCAGAGGGATGGCATAATGGAACCTTGACCTTGGTGGGTGAGGAGATTTCACCCCCGACTAATCATTATTTAGCTCTGGGAATTGAGAAGGTTATCGATTCTGAGGACGGGACTCCTCAGAATTATGTCAATGAAGTAAATAGACAGGGTGGTTTAGGTTTTATCCTTCATCCAGCCAGCAAGGGCAAGAGAAGCCTCGGTCTGAAGGAAAGGCCCTGGACGGCCTGGGAAGTGAAGAACTTCACTGGCTTGGAACTCTGGTCCTACATGTATGATTGGCTTGAGCCCGTTAATCTTCTCACGCTTCCTTACTATGTCCTTCGTCCAGAAAAGGCTATTAGTGGACCTGACAAGGAATCTTTACGGAAATGGGATGAGCTTACCCAGGAGCGCCGGGTAGTAGCTATTGGAAGTGTTGATGCCCATGCCCGTCGGGTCATCCCCTTAGGTATATTTGAGGTCTTTCCCTATGAACAAGTATTTTTGACAATAAGAACTCATATCCTGACTTCACCATTTAACTTTAATTTAGCGGAGGACCGCCGTCTCCTCTATTCTGCTCTCAGGCAAGGACACAGCTATATAAGCTACGACTATTTAGCTCCGGCTGATGGGTTTAAGTTTGAAACGGAAGAGGCCATAATGGGTGATGAGGTGGAGTTTTCTCCTCATCTCACCTTGACTGCCTCTTCCCCCCAGACTGCCCATTTGAAGCTGATCTTCAATGGGCAGGTAATCAAAGAGACAGAGGGCACCTCCATTCAGTTAAAGCCGCAAGCTCCAGGAGTCTACCGATTAGAGGCTTACCTAAAAGGCAAACCCTGGGTCTTCACCAATCCCATTTATGTCCGGGGAGGATGATGGCCGAACTGGATGCCAATGTTCCAGATAAAATCCCTAAAACATAAATCTTCGCATCTGGATGTTGAGCACCAGTCCAATGGAGAGCATAGTAGTAAGGAGGGAAGAGCCGCCGTAACTGAGAAGGGGTAAAGGTAATCCAGTTACCGGCATTATCCCTATGGTCATCCCCACATTAATGAGAATCTCCAGGGCAATCATAGCGCAGAGACCCACTGCTAAGAGTGCGCCGGCTCTATCCTTAGCCTGAACGGCCACCCTCATCCCCCGCCAGAGGAGGGCAGCATAAAGAGAGAGAGTGATAAACGCGCCTAAAAATCCCCATTCCTCTCCTACCACCGAGAAGATGAAGTCAGTATACTGAGCCGTCAAAAAATGCAGTTGAGTTTGTGTTCCCCCCAGCCATCCCTTCCCCCAGAATCTTCCTGAGCCAATGGCAATCCTGGACTGATTCAGGCTGTAGCCTTTACCTAAGGGATCCAGGTTTGGATTGAGGAATACGCTTAGCCGTTCCTTTTGATAGTCTTTTAGAAGGAAATGGTAACCTAAGGGAGCAATAACCAATAGCCCGATGAGGATGATGACGGCCAGATGACGCCCTTTAGCCCCAGCTGCATAGAGCATTACGAAGAGTATGGGAAGCAGGAGAAAGGCCGTTCCTAAATGAGGCTGCCTCAAGATGAGGATGAGCGGAAAGAGGACGAGACAGAAGGACACGGCCAAGCCTTTTGCTCCCTTTACTTGCGCTTCCTTATCCCTCAGGTATCGGGCCAAACTGATAATTATTACTATCTTGGCCAATTCCGAAGGCTGGAAAGAGAAGAGGCCAAGCCGCAGCCATCTCTGAGCTCCCCCAGCCACCCGACCGAAGATGAGAACCAGGATGAGTAGAATGAGGTTAAAAAAATAAAGACTGTAAGCATATTTGATTAGTGTCTGGTAGTTAACCACGATGACAGCAAGGAGAGCCGCCAAACCAGCGCCTATCCAGATGAGCTGTCTTAGAGGATAAGTTAGTTTTGAGGAAGAGAGAAACTGACCTCTATATTGAGAAGCGCTATAGATCATAGCTATTCCAATGAGGGCGATGAGCAAGGTTATCAGGAAAAGGGGCCAGTCAAAATTCTTTAGTAGACGACGGTCAATCATTGGAAGAAACTCTCCAGAATCTCCCTGGCAATGGGGGCGGCCACTCTTCCTCCCGACTCCCCATGTTCTATTAAGACAGTTAGGGCAATCTTCGGCTTCTCATAGGGGGCGAAAGCAACGAACCAGGCATGGTCACGAAGCCTGTAAGGAATCTCCTCTCCCGGTCTGAACTTCCTCCTCACCACCTGGTCCGTTCCCGTCTTCCCGGCTACCTCCACGGAAGCTAATCTTGCTCTGCGGCCTGTCCCTCCGTCCTTATTAACTGCTTCCCAGAGACCCTTATTAACGGCGGCTAAGGTTTCGGATGAGCAAGGTAAATTTCCCCGCTTCCTAACCGGTATAGCCTTTATCAGTTCTCCTTCCGCTGACCTGATCTCCTTAACGAGCCTTGGCCGGAAAAGGGTTCCCCCATTGGCTACAGCGGCTACGAGATTAGCCATCTGCAGGGGAGTAACCTTTAAGGATTCTTCCTGTCCAATAGCCAGGTTGAAGATTTCCCCAAGGTGCCACCTTCTTCTCCAACCTTTAGCGGGAACGAGACCTCTCTTTTCATAAGGAAGCTCAATTCCGGTAAGCTCCCCAAGGCCGAAACGGCGAGAAAAATAAGATAAATTATCCACACCGAGAACCTCTCCTATCTTATAGAAGAATATATCACAGGAGTAGGCCAGGGCATCAACTACATTTATCCGACCATGCCCTCTCTCCTCCCAGCAACGGAATGGATGACCCCGGCGCAGATAAGTGCCCTCACACTCTAGGCAGGTAGCGGCCTCCACCACCCCCTTCTCTAAGGCCGCTGAGGCGGTAACGATCTTGAAGGTGGAAGCGGGACGATAGAGTCCAGATATAGCCCGATTGACGAGTGGATCGCCAGGATCGCTGTCGAGTGCGTCGTATTCTGCACGAGAAAGATGCCTGGTAAATATATTGGGATCGAAGTTAGGGGAACTGACCAGGGCGAGTATATCTCCATTCTCGGGGTCAATGGCCACCACCGCTCCCCTTCTCCCCTGAAGACTCCTCTCAGCTACTTCCTGCAACTCCTTATCAATGGTTAAAATAAGATCATTACCGGCCCGAGGCTCCTTCTCCCCTAATATACTCACCTGTTCTCCCCTGAAATTTACCAGAACCTCCCTTCCGCCGCTTCTTCCCCTCAAGTAAGCATCAAACGCTTTCTCTATCCCGGAGCGGCCAATTAGCTCATCACCTCTGTACTGCCCTATTTCTTCCTTACTCATTCTCCCAAGGTAACCTAAGAGATGGCCAGCTAATGGGGGGAAAGGGTAAGCGCGCCTTGGTTCAACCTGGATGAAAACCCCGGCTAACTCACGCTTTCTTTCCTCTATGGCCGTAACTGTCTCCATATCCACCTCGTCCTTGATGACTACCGCCTTAAATGGATTGAAGGAATGAATCTTCAGTTTCCTTAAAATCTGCGCCTCTTCCATGCCCATGAGCTGGGCTAACTTCCGGGCCGTTTCGCGGCGGCTTCTCAATTCCTGGGGAATGATGACTATCCGGAAAAGGGGCTCGGTGTCAGCCAAAACTCGCCCCTTTCGGTCATATACAGTTCCCCGGCAGGCTCTCAGGGGAACTAAACGAATATAGTTCCTCTGCGACAGGTCCTTATACTTATCACCCTGGATAACCTGCCTATACCAGAGGACACTGAGAAGCACCAGGAAAGGGAGGATTCCCAAGCTAACTAATACCTTCACCCTTCTTCGCACTTCTTCCATCTCTTCCGGCCTGGGATTCTTCAAACGCATATCTTTACCATCTCCAAAGTGAGCCACTTGGTGACTCAAATTCCGATATTCCTAAATATCTTCTTCAGTCCCCAAAAAATGGGTGCAGCTAAGGCGGTGTTAATGGCGATGTTTAAGGAAATGAGCTTAATAATTTTAGCAGGAAGGAAGGGCGGCACTGCATAAATTGAACTCAGGCAAAGATAAAGTAGTTCGTGAGCGATGACCGCCGCAAGAGCAACCGTTAACTGAACGAGGGGACTTTCACGGTATAACTTATTCCCCAGGAGTCCAGCCAGAGTGCCAGCCACCGTCTTGGAAAGAGCACCCATTCCTAACAGGCCTCCTGAGAAAGAATCCTCCAATAGGCCTCCTAAGAAACCAACCAGTCCTCCCTTTATCTCCCCCCGGTAAAGGCCAGCAAAGACCGCAAGCAGCAGGATGAGATCAGGTCGGACCCCATGAAGCTGATGAGGGCTTAAGAGGGTAGTTTGTAAGACTAAGGCAGTGATTAACAGTAATGCCCAGAGAAGAATGCTCACGGTTGGATTATCACCAGCACTTCCTCCAATCGGGAGAAGTCAACGGTTGGAAGAACCAAAGCCTCTTGAAGATAACTTTCTTTCTTCACTTTTACTACTGTGCCTATCCTCAATCCTGAAGGATACCTACCCCCAAAGCCGGAGGAGATGATGAGGTCGCCCTCCACAATATCAGCCTGAGGGGAAATATAGACCATCTCACAGATATTAGTTCCCCTTCCCTTCACTACTCCACTGACCCGGCTCCTCTGCACTAAAGCGCCCACCGAGCTATCCCCATCTAAGATAAGCCTTACTTGAGAAGCATTCCCCCCGGCCTGGCTCACATATCCAACGGTCCCCTGGTAGCTAACTACCGGCATGCCCCCTTCAATTCCATCACTTCGTCCCTTATCAATAACTATGGTT
>JAUWHM010000126.1 GCA_030605915.1 Nitrospirota bacterium
GTGAGGCAGATGAGTGTCCCCTTCTTTCTTAAATTGTCCATATTCTCTTTCCTGAGGACTATTCCCCCTCCGGTGGCCATAACCTTATTCTCATATTCTGAGACCCTCTTTACCATCGTGCTTTCCAAGTCCCGAAAGTGGGCCTCCCCAAAGCGGGAGAATATATCGCTGATAGATATTCCCGCTTCTTCCCCAATGAGGTCATCCACATCCAGGTATTTCATCTTAAGCTTCTCGGCCACCTTCTTAGCAACAGCCGTCTTCCCCGTTCCCATAAACCCAAGCAGGACTATATTCCTCATTACTCCCTCAGCATCTTTTAGCAAATTGAAGTTGCGAAGGGACGTTCGGAACTTCAGCGTGACTATATCTGCCTAACATACTCTATATAGGACTGGTAATTTCGTTTCATCTCGGTCAGGCTATCTCCTCCAAACTTCTCTCTCATAGCCTTAGCCATCTCAAAGGCAACCACTGCCTCTCCCACCACCGCGGCCGCCGGGACGGCGCAGACATCAGACCTCTCCACGGCTGCCTTAACTGTATCCTTGCTGACTATATCCACTGACTGTAAGGGAATCTTAAGCGTGGGAATCGGCTTCATGGCTGCCCTGACCACTACCAATTCCCCATTGGTTATTCCTCCCTCTATTCCACCAGCTCGGTTGGTCTTTCTGTAAAACTTGCCCTTTTTGCTTTCATAGTAAATTTCATCATGCACCCCTGACCCAGGACGCCGGGCACTCTCAAATCCTAATCCAATCTCCACTCCCTTTATGGCCTGAATGCTCATAAGGGCCTGCGCCAATAGAGCATCAAGCTTTCTGTCCCAGTGAACGTGGCTGCCCAAACCAATGGGGACATTGATCACTATTACTTCAAAGATACCTCCTAGGCTATCGCCGCTCTTGGTGGCCTTCTCTATCTCCTCGATCATTAACTTCTCGGCCGTCTTATCGGCACAGCCAAGTTTGGATTTATCTCTTGCTTTCAAGATTTTCTCCATGGTTAAATCAGCCGTGTGAGCCTTAACCCCACCTATTTCAACTACCTGGCTTACTACCTCCATTTCAAATTCCTTCAAGAGGAGCTTAGCTACTGCCCCCACCCCTACCCGGGCCGCTGTCTCCCGAGCACTTGAGCGCTCTAAGACATCTCTAAAGTCCTTCTGGCTATACTTAATCGCCCCGGCTAAATCAGCATGGCCTGGCCTTGGCTTGGTGAGCTTATCTTCCTCTTTAAAGCCCTCGGGCCGAGTTAGAGGGTCCATGAGAGGCTGCCAATTTTCCCAATCCTTGTTCCTGATTAAAAGAGTAATGGGGCTGCCCAGCGTTTCTCCCCATCTCACTCCGGAAAGAATCTCCACCTCGTCCTCTTCTATCTCCATTCGCTTCCCCCGTCCGTAACCACTCTGACGACGGCTAAGTTCCTTATCTATAAATTCCTTACTTAACTTCAAGTTAGCGGGAATCCCTTCTAATATGGCGGTAAGACATCTCCCGTGTGACTCTCCGGCAGTCAAGTAGCGCATACATTATCCTCCTATTCTAAAATACCACTTGATTAATCTCTCACCCCAGAGCAGGCTGATTATTGCCCCTAAGGCCAGATAGGGCCCATAAGGAATATAGCTTTCCCCCTTCTTGAGCTTCTGAACTATTCCCACCAGAGATCCGGAGAGAGCGGAGAGGAAGATAGTTAGAGCTACTAACTGCCAGCCGAGGAAGGCCCCAACCACAGCTATCAGTTTTACATCCCCTCCCCCCATGGCTTCCTTCTTAGCTACTTTCTCTCCAATGGTGCCTACGAGGTAAAGAAAGGCTCCTCCCGAGATAGCTCCAAGTAGAGAGGCAAGAAGTCCTTCCCAGGAGCCGGTGCAGACTTTACTCCAGTGTAGAGCGGTTCTTTGCAGATCAGGATAAACTGTGCTCAATATAAGTCCCAATATTATCCCCGGGTAGGTAACCACATCCGGTATTATCCAATGTTCAAAGTCAGTGAAAGTGGCAATTATTAAGCCGCAGGTGAAGATTAAGTAAATGGGCAGCTCGAAGCTCAGCCCAAATTTCCCTAACAGTAGTAGAAATAAAAGAGCTGTTAGAAACTCAACTATAAAATAGCGCGCCCTGATTCTACCACCACAGTATCGGCACTTTCCCTTAAGAATGAGGTAGCTCACGAGTGGGACATTATCATACCAGGCAAGGCTCTTCCTGCAGTGGGGACAGTGGGAGCGGGGCGAGAGAATGGATTCTTCCCTGGGAAGCCGGTAGATGCAGACATTTAAGAAGCTTCCTACCACTGAGCCAAAGACGAAGCTAACTACTCTTAAGAGGATTTGTAAGATAACCCTACCCCTTCTGAAATCGCTCCTCTAAGACTTTACGCATTATCTTGACCGGGGCCTCTTTTCCCGTCCACAGCTTGAAGGACGCAGCCCCCTGATGGACGAGCATCCCCAGTCCACTTACTACCCGGCATCCTCTCTCCCGGGCCGCTTTCATCAGATTCGTTTCCCCTAAGTTATAGACTAAATCGAAGACCAGTAGATGAGGCTGGAGCCAATCCGGATTTATGAGGACTGGATCATCTAACTTCATTCCCACCGGAGTGGCATTGATGAGAAGATGAGCTTCTTTGAGCCTGAATTTAATTTCATCTTCAAGAACTACCTCAGCCTGGCAGGAGGGAATATTTCTCGTAATATCAGAAGACAACCTTTGGGCTCTATCCTTAATTTTATCCGTTATGGAAATTCCCTTTGCTCCCTCCAGAGCTGCCTGGGTAGCTACTGCTCTTGCCGCTCCCCCCGCACCTAAGATAACTAAATTCTTTCCTCTAACTTCCTCTTGACCATCTTCTTTGAGGGAGGTGATAAATCCCTGGCCATCGGTATTGTAGCCAATAAGGGTATCGGATTTAACCACAATGGTATTTACCGCTCCCATGAGTTCAGCCTCTTTAGAAATCTCATCTAAATAGGAGCAAATAGCCTCCTTGTGAGGAATGGTCACATTCACCCCAGATATGTTTAAAGGAATGAGGCCTCTAACTGCCTCCCCCAACTTCTGCGGCTTCACCTCAAAGGGAAGGTAGACATAGTCAAGTCCCAGGGATTTAAAGGCAGCATTGTGCATGGCTGGGGAGGCACTGTGCTTAATTGGATAACCAAAGACTCCCACTATCTTAGTTCCGCCCTCTATCTTCACTGCTGCTCAGCTTACCTCCCAGGTAAGTATTCAGCGAACCACGTCATTTCCGGTAGTCGCAGGCTTCCCCTCAATTTTCTCGGGGTTTCTCTTCACGGTGAAACACGGTGAAGCAGTACTGCTTCGCTGCAGGGAGTCTCGAGTGTTTTGAGAGATAGCCTGCGCACCCTGAAGGGCTATGCCGAAAACTCATTTTACAGCATGGTTCTCTGAAAGTCAAGGTAACGAATTGCCTCCAAAAATCCATATGGAATTATATCATTGCCTCATATAAAAATCTATACAAAAATTAGGCTAACATCTTCTTCGGGGCCAATAAATTCTGGGAGTTAACTATGGAGGCGTTAAGCAGTGCTGGCCAAAGGCCGGTAAGCTTTGGGTGAAGAAAAAGCGATTTCATTTTTAAGAGAGGATTATAATGCTCAGGAGAGAGTTTCTAATTTATTTGTAACTTCGATGGCCGCCAGGCGAATCTTTGTATCCTCATCGTAACGATATTCCCTGACCTCACCCTTAGCGCTTGGGTCGCCTATTTTGCCCAGCGCTCTGATGGCGGCAACGAGTATATCCGATGAAGCTCCCTTCATACCTTTTATCAATCTACTCACGGCTCTCTTATCCTTCATCTCACCCAGGGATTCAATAACCGTCCAGCTTGAGTAGGGATCGTTAAGATATTTGAGGATTGGCTCTACTGCATCTCGAGCTCCTATAATTCCCAGCGTTTCCATAATGTAGTTGCGCCTTACCCAATCGCTCTCATCGAGGATGGAGAGGAGCGAAGGAACAGCCTCGGTAAGCTTAGCTTTCTGAGCAATGGTTATGGCAAAGCTTCTCACTTCATCCAGTTCAGCGCCCCGACCGGATATTAAACCAAGCACTACATCAATTATCAACTTATTTTTGGTTCTCCCAAGAGCGGCTATGACATTTTTCTTGCTTTTCTCATTCCCCTCGTTGATCAAAGATAAAAAGCCTATGCTCGGCTCCTTGTCTCCTAATCGCTCCAGGAGGTTTAAAACTTTCTCACTACCTGAAACACCTTCTCTCTCTACTATCCTGACTAACATATCCAAAAAGTCCAGCTCCTCTAATGGCCGCTGCTTCAGTTTGGCTATAGCTTCGTCAGCGTTCTCCGTCTCATCCCACAGCGCTAATTCCACCAGCTTTTTAAAAGCATCCCTTTCGGAATCCGTCTCTACTCTCAGGATTTGCAGAGTCTCCAGTGCCCTGCTCCTTACTTTCTTCTCTCGATGGTGAGTCAGCTCCCTGACCTTAGCTTCTGCCTGGGAATCCCCTAGGCTTCTTAGAGCTTCCAGGATACTGACTACCACCTCCGGCCGTGGGTCATCGGCTGCTTTAATTAAGGCATGAGCTGCCTTCTTCGCCTTCAGTTTCCCAAGAACCTCTGAAGCCTGCCATCTGAGGTCGGGTACCTCCAGACACCTTATCATCTCATCTACTACCCTCTCATCGCCAATGCTCATCATTGCCTGAAATACCAACTCTCTTGTGGATAGGGTGGCTTCGGGAAGCATCTCAACGAGCAGAGGTAGAGCCTCCCCCAGCCCCATCCTGTTTACAGCCTCCAGTGCCAGATGCTTCTCCATCATATTGCCGGACGAAAGAAGCTCAATTATCACCCGATTCAGGGCTTCACTTTCATGCGTGCATAGGGAGTCCAGTATCCTATTCCTGTCAACTGTATCGATGGAAGCAATAAACGAGATGAGTTCTTTCACTTCTTTAGGATTCATTCTCTCGATTAGGTATCCGGCAACCTCACCGCAAACATCGGGATTCTCCATTCTCAGCATATTTATCACCGAGCTAATGAACTCAAACGGTCTCCCCTTTATTGCCTCCGCTAACTTTTCGCAGGTACCCCTGGTTCTTTTCGGAGACAAGGAGACTAAAACAAGGTCCTCAACGCTGTCTACCTTTCCTCCCTTAATCCGTGCAGAGTCAATTATGTCCTTCACCTTCCCCCTCAAGAGTGGATCCTCATCAAAGAGGAATTTTTTTAGATACTCAACCGCTTTGCGCTCATCTATTCTGCGAAGTGCATCTGCAATGGTTACTTTCTCATCATTGGTGCTACTTTTCCATACATCAATTAGCGCCTGGAAACTCCTTGGATCTCCTAAGAGCC
>JAUWHM010000124.1 GCA_030605915.1 Nitrospirota bacterium
TTAGTCTATTTTAAAGGTAGATGGGGTGTGTAAATGAAGGCGCTGGTATTAGGAGCGGAGTGGAAGCCCAAGCCTGGATACGAGCCCTGCCCGCTGGAGAAAAAATCTAAGATAGCCTTAAACGGCAATCTTGTCTGGAGAAACCCGAAGATGGAGCTAAAAGAGCTTCCCATGCCTGAGATTGCCGATGACCAGGTTCTCATTCGGGTTAAGGCCTGTGGTATCTGCGGGTCGGATACCCATTTCTATGAGACGGATGAGGAAGGTTACATCAAGTATTCTGGACCAACTAAATTCCCTTGCACCATTGGACACGAGTTCTCAGGAACGGTGGAAGAGATTGGAAAAGATGTTGAGACCCTCCAGGTGGGAGATAGCGTGGTAGCTGAGGGGATGATGTGGTGCGGTCGGTGTTTTTCCTGCCGAAGTGGACTATTCAACCACTGTGAACAGCACCAGATGATTGGTTTCAGTGTTGATGGAGCCTGTGCTGAATATATAGCTATAGAGGAAAAATATTGCTGGGAGATTGGAGATTTACTCAAACGCTATGAGGAAGACAGAGCCTACGAAGCAGGTGCCCTGATTGAACCAACTGCTGTAGCCTATAACGGGATATTTACTGTTGGCGGTGGCATAGGTCCTGGAGCTTATGTAGCTATTTACGGGTTGGGACCAATTGGGTTGGCTGCCGTGGCTTTATCGAAATCGGCTGGAGCCAGCCAGATAATTGGCTTCGATAAATCTGAAGGAAGAGTAGTTTTAGCCAGGGAAATGAGAGCGGACTTTACCTTTAATCCTCTCACCCTGTCCAGTGAGAATTCCTCTCCTTCTCAAAAGATAATGGAGGTTACCTCCGCGAAGGGAGCAGATATCCAGATAGAAGCGGCTGGAGCGCCTCGGGAGACACTACCCTGGATGGAGGAGGCCCTGGCCCTAAAAGGCAGGATCATTTATTTAGGCAGGTCAACCGGGAAAGCATCCATCTTTCTGGATACATTGGTTGCCAAGAAGGGAACAATTTATGGGTTAAGAGGTCACTCTGGTAGCTGCATCTTCCCCCAGGTCATCCGACTTATGGCTTCTGGTCAAATTGATATGACCAGGATAATTACAGCGAGGTTCCCTCTATCAGAGGCAATTGAAGCCATAAAGAGGTCATCTTCCCGAGAAGATGGCAAGATAATGATAAGGATATAAGCTTCACAACAGCCTCGAGGGCTCTCTGTTTAAGTCAAGTTCTCTCAAAGTTTCTTCCTTGGGAATTCCAGTATCTATATCCCAGCCGTGGAGTTGGTAATACTCACTGAGCATCCTCTGGAAGGATTCTTCTTCAATCCTTTCTCCCTTATATGGTCCTACTGGCATTGGCTGAAAATATCCTTTTGGCAGAGTATCGTCACTTCTCCTTATTCCTTCCCGGGTGAGGAAGAGCCTCTCTAAATTTATTATCCTCCGCCCGATGTCAAAGAGTTCTTGAGAAGAAAATCTCATCCCGGTAGCATAGTCAATAAGATGAGAGAATTCCTCAAATCCTAAGAGGTCTGGGCTGTTGAACTTAATTACAAACTTGCATATACCCAGGGAATCGGCAACGGCGTAGAGACTTTCTGTCCACCAAACCATGCGAGCTTTTCCCTGATAGGAGGTAGAATCTGATGAGACGGGGCCACCGTAGATTTTTTTTAGCAAATCTTCCTCCAGTCCCAAGGCCTCCAGCGTGGGACGGGACCTGAGATGGTCAGCTCCTCGAGTAGAGGTGGCCACCCCCAGGGCAAATCCCTTGTGTACTCGGACATCAACTGGATCAGATTGAGGAAGATTCTTGACCCAGAAGAGATATTCTTCCGTCCCTTCTCCAAACTTCTTTGAGGCTGATAAAGCTCCATCAGCTAAGAGATTTCCAAAGTCGCTTCTGGTAGCGATCTGGTGAATAAGCTCTATAATCACTTCCTCCCGGCCCCAATCAAGTTCCAATCCTGCGGTCTTGCTTTTGTCAATCAAACCATGTTTGAAGAGCTTTATGGCCCAGGCAATAATGTTTCCAGTAGAGGTTGAATCCAAGCCATATCTATTCAAAAGGTCATTGATAACCAGAATCGCCTCTAAATTTTTTATGCCACAGATTGGCCCGAAGGCTCCCAATGTGCCGTACTCTGGTCCTTCAGCCCAAAGGGCTTTATTAGGCCCGGCTGGAACCAGGTAGCGGTGCCGGCATCTGATAGGGCAGGAGAAGCAGCCTTTTCTCTCCCGGTAGTATTTCTTTTGAAGAAGGGTAGAACGCAGATTCCTCCCTTCAGGGAACTGATTTAACTGCCCTCCATGGGTTCTTATAATGCCCCACCTATTGTGTAAATCGTAAAGAAAGGGCGTGCCATATTTGGCTAATATCTTTCCCACGTTTGAAGCAACAATCTTACGCTGAAGAGACCTATTATATTGGCGCCATTTCTCTAGCTGACTGACCGGGATATTTGATGAACCCTTAACTACAATTGCCTTCAGCTTTTTTGACCCCATGAGGCAACCCAATCCAGTCCTTCCCGCTGTGCTCTTATAACCGTGCCGGATACAGGCAAAGCGAACTAAGTTTTCTCCAGCCTGGCCAATAGTCAATACCTGAGCTGAATCCCCATGTTCCTCATTAAGAATGTCCATCGTTTCCATAGTATCTTTCCCCCAGAGGTGCTTAGCATCGTTTATCCTAATATCTCCGTCCTTTATGAAGATATAGATGGGCTTCTTTGATTGCCCCCGAACGAGGATGTGGTCAAAGCCAGCCTTCCTTAGCTCAGGCCCGAAGTAGCCTCCTATATTAGAATCTCCCAAGAGTCCCGTCTCAGGAGACTTCCCAGATATTGAACATCTGGCGGTAGAAGGGCCAGGAATTCCAGTGAGTAGCCCTGCTCCAATTATTAAGGGATTTTTTGGGTCCAGGGGCGCTATCTCAGGAGTGAGGTCATTGTAGAGGAGATAGATGTTTATCCCCCGCCCTCCCAGGAAGAGCTCCCGCAACCTTTGAGGAATGTCCTTGACTTCGGTCCTGGAAGTTGTTAAATCTATGTAAGCAATTCTCATGCCTACAATCTATCACATCCTGACAGGTGAAACAAGTAAGATTTTATTGACATCTGGACTGAAGCTGGTATAATCGCATTGGGAAATGAGAGCGAATCCCACTGTTGAGGGGGGAAGGAATGATTTCTAACACCTGCAAATTCTTAATCGGATTACTAACCATCTTTCTTTTATCTAATTGTGCCATTGTCGGCCCCATAGTGGAAGAACCAGAGGAAGCGGCCGGGCAAACTTTAATTAAAGAGGACAAGGAGTTAGCTGTAAGATTGAAGGAAGAGGTGGCAGAGGAAGTTGAAGAAAAGGTAGAGGAATATGTCCTTGGTCGGGATGATGTCATTGGAATTTCCGTCTGGCGGCACGCCGAAGCTAGCAGCACGGCCACAGTTGATCCATATGGGAAGGTATCCTTGCCAATAGTGGGCGAGATTCAAGCAGAGAGCTTAACTCGCCTACAGTTAGAGAAAAAAGTGGCCCGCAGGTTGGCGAAATATTATAAGAATCCTTCAGTCAGGGTAGTGATAACCGAATATAATAACCGCAGGATTTATGTTCTCGGCCAGGTATCGCAGCCGGGAACCCAGATCCTTGGGGGAAGACCAGATCTACTCGGGGTCATATCGAGGGCGGGAGGAGCCACGCAAAATGCTGACTTGAGAGGATGCTCCATAGTCAGAGGCAAGGGGAAGATTATTAAGATAGATTTATATGAACTCTTAGTGAAAGGCAATATCAGCCTTAATATTACCATTCAACCTAACGATCTCATCTATGTGCCCGATAATACTGGTAATCAGGTCTATGTCCTGGGTGAGGTGAGGAATCCTGGACTCTATAGCCTGAGAGGAGAATACACCATTGCCCATGCGGTTATGTCGGCGGGTGGTCCAACTGAGGACGCAGCTTTGAATCGGGCCAAGGTGCTCAGGGGAGACCTGGGGAAGCCAGAGATAATCACTATTCCCCTGGAAGAGATATTGAAGAAGGGGGATAGAAGCAGAAACATTCTTCTTGAGCCGGCAGATATTGTTTATCTTCCAGACCGATTTATGGCCAGATTTAACTACTTTGTGAGGCAAATTCTCCCCTCGCTTCAGACAATTGTTTTGACCGATGAGGCGGGGGAGACTCTCTCCTTTTAAGGAGATCAGTTTATAGAGAGGACTATCAATAATATGGACGCACTTGTTATTAATCCACCACTCTTAAGCCAATTTGGTAAATTTTCTCGCGAGCAGAGAAGTCCTGCTATTACTAAAAGCGGGACATTATATTATCCGATGTGGCTTTCTTATGCCACAGGGGTTCTGGAAAATCACGGTTTTCATGTAAAATTACTTGATTGTCCAGCCGATAATATACCATTAAAGTATGTTGGAACCCTTATCAAAAATAATAAACCAAGGTTGGTGATAATTAATACATCTACACCCAGTATATACAATGATGTAGAGGTAGCTGAACTTATAAAGTCTATTAATCCAGATACCTTCGTAGTTCTGGTGGGACCACATGTTTCAGCGCTTCCTGAAGACAGTCTCTGTATGAGCGAGGCCATTGACGCTATTGCCATATATGAATACGAATACACCATATTAGATATAGCTAAGGCGCTGAGAAACAACGAAACCATAAGCAACATACAGGGGCTTTATTATCGTACAAATGGTAACATTATAAAAAACAAAATGAGAGAATTCGTGAAGGATTTGAACTCCATACCCTTTGTAAGCCGTGTGTACCAAAGACATTTAAATTATAAAAATTATTTCTATGCTCATAGTCACT
>JAUWHM010000101.1 GCA_030605915.1 Nitrospirota bacterium
CATCACACCAGACAGATCAGACACCTCAGCAATCCACCGACCATCTTCTTCACGTTCAATCTCAATATTCATTGGGTGCACCTCCTTTTTTGCCCTGTACTAAAGTTCCTTTGTTTAATGCCTAACGAGGCTGTAGAATAACCCTATTTGAGACGCAAACTGCCAAAATCATTATTTCACAACTCCATCATTTTCAATATGTTATGATTTTGCTACTTTTAGCAAGATTGCGGTTTTGTGGCTTTTTCTACAGCCTCAACGCTGGAACTCACCCGCCAAAAAGCGCAGCTTTTTGGTCGGGCACAGTGACCGGTTATGTCAATTCTTTTATAATGTGTTTTGCCAGACCGTCGTCAATTTCGTTGTGCCTGGGAAGCGGTTGCTTCTTTTTTGTCGCGGGATTCACGTACAGATCATGGCGTCTGCCACGACGCAAAAGGACGCATCCATTAGATGTTATTTTCTTTATGACGTCTTTTCTTTTCATACGGATAGAGCAAGTTCTTTCACCTTGTGTTCCTCAGGAACATCATCCATAGTCATAAGCAGATAAGCATCCTTCAGATTTTCCTCAAGTTCCTCAAGTGTTTCACCTTGGGTCATTATTTCGGGATGCTCAAGCAGTTTGCCCACCCAAAACTTCTCTCCCTTCCAGTAAACCATATTCATTTTTGTTCTCATAGAGCACCTCCCATCTTCATTAAGCACCATCCGTTATATCATGTCCTGACATTTGTCACAATGAGTTTTATTGTCGTTGTCAATAGGGAAACAGGGAGAACTGGTAAGTAGAATCTTATGGAATATAACCGTGCCTCTTAGAATTCTCGATAATGACCTGGGCCGCTTGCTCTGGGTCATCTGTGATGGTATAGAGTGATAAGTCATCCTCATGGATACATCCTTCCCTGAGCATACAATCTTGCATCCACCGTGAAAGTTTCTCCCAATAGCGTGACCCGAAGAGAACGATCGGGAAATGTTGGATCTTTCCCGTCTGGACAAGGGTAAGGGATTCAAAAAGTTCGTCCATAGTGCCAAAACCACCTGGGAAGATGACGAAAGCCACAGAATATTTGACGAACATCATCTTCCGCACAAAGAAGTAACGGAAATGTAGCCTTATAGTCTGGTAGGGATTGGGCGCTTGCTCATTGGGAAGGTCGATATTGCAACCCACTGAGATACCGCCCGCCCGGTGTGCTCCCCAGTTAGCTGCTTCCATAATCCCAGGGCCACCGCCAGTCATGATGCTCAGGCCAGCCCGTGATAAGGTTTCTGCTGTTTTGGCCGCTGCTTGGTAGTAAGGATTCTCTTTATCGAATTGGGATGACCCGAAAATGGCCACCGCCGGCCCTACTTTGGATAGAGTATCAAACCCTTCTACGAACTCACCTTGAATCCTAAATACTCGCCAGGGGTCAGTCTTGGTAAAATCTTCTTTGACTTTAGCCGCTTTGAGTAGCTCCCGGTCCTCGTGACTTATGTGCCCATCGGCATTCTTAACCATACCAATTCACTCTCCTCTCTTTAGTTCAATTACAGAGAACACCGACCTGTGTGTCGGCAGACAGGGATTTTTTAAAATACAAATTGTTTTCTGTGGCCCCTGTGCCTTTAATCATGATTTCGACTTATTATACCACAGTTATCCTGTCAATGTAAGAAAACTAAAATAAACTGTCAAACTTTTTTCTTTGACAGGTCACCGACAGCAGTGTATAGTTAAAAAGACCTTTTCTCTATAAGATCTACGACCAGAGCAAAAAGGTTCTTGTCTATCGTGTAAAACAAGGAGGTCAATGGAAGAGAGGACAGTTAAGTCGAAGCTGATTCATCGAGGCAAAATTCTCACTCTGCGAGTAGACGAAGTCATCCTCCCTAATGGTAAGAGGGCTACCCGGGAGATCGTCGAGCATCCGGGAGCAGTGGCCGCCGTTCCCCTCCTGGTGGATGGAAAAGTAATTCTGGTAAGACAGTTCCGCAAACCAGTAGAAGAGGTTATTTACGAGATTCCGGCTGGAAGGTTAGAGCCCAAGGAAGATCCACGCCGATGCATGGAAAGAGAATTAGAAGAGGAGATTGGCTATCGAGCCAGAAAACTGAAGAAACTCCTCTCCTATTATCCTTCGCCCGGGTTCAGCGCTGAAATCATCCACATTTTCTTAGCCACCGACCTGGATAAGAGAGAACAGAAATTAGAGAAGGATGAATTCCTGGAACCGGTCACCTTAGAGTTTGAAGAAGCCTTAAGGATGATCGAAGACGGAAGAATAAAGGACAGCAAGACAATAATTGGCTTACTGCTAACTGAAAATTTATCTTCTGGCTAATTGCAGGGTTAACCTTATGGCCTGTTTAAGACTCTGGGGATTGGCTGTCCCTTTTCCCGCCCGGTCGAAGGCCACTCCGTGGTCAACTGAAGTGCGGATGATGGGTAGACCTAAAGTAATGTTTACTCCACTGATGGAAGTCCACCTCTCCCTTTCTTCATCATAGATGAATCCAGCCACCTTCATGGCAATGTGTCCCTGGTCATGGTACATGGCTATCGCCAGGTCATATTGACCTCCTCGGGCCTTAGAGAAAATGGTATCTGGTGGAATGGGACCTTCGGCCTTGATTCCCTCTTTCTTAGCCAACTGAATTGCCGGAATTATCTCATCTATCTCCTCCCGACCAAATAGTCCCCCTTCACCAGCATGGGGATTGAGCCCAGCTACGGCAATCTTTGGATTCTCTATCCCCAGCCTCTTCACCGCTTCATTGCCCAACCTGATCACAGTCAATATTCGATCCCGTTTCACTTTCTCACAGGCTCGTTTCAGAGAAAGGTGGCCGGAGACATGAGCTATGCGGAAATCCTGGTCAACGAGCATTAATGCATAGTTCTTGACAGCGCAGAGCTCGGCCAGAAGCTCGGTATGCCCAGGATAATTGAAGCCAGCTCTAACTATAGCTTCCTTGTGGATGGGGCCGGTAACTATAGCTTGAATCTCATTGCTTAGAGCTAATGCTACTGCTTTCTTGATATACTCTATGGCTGCCCGGCCGCATTCTTCATGCACCTGACCAAGCTCAACAGAGCTCGCTTTAATGTTATCTAAATTCAGAAGATCTATCGTCCCATACTCACCTTTAGCTTCTTTCATCTCTTTAAGGCAGTTAATCTTTAGATTATTTTTGCCCATGAGATCGGCTGCTCTCCTCAAGACTGTCTCCTCACCAATCACCACCGGAACCGAAATCTGGTAGAATTCCTCCTCAGAAAGTGCTCTTACAATAATCTCCGGCCCCACTCCCGCAGGGTCACCTATAGTAATTCCAATAGTTGGTTTATTTCTCAACAATTTCCTTTACTGCTCTCAAGATATCATCTTCAGTTGCCCGTAATTTCTTGATGCTGATATTTATGCAGAAGCTCTTACGGGCAAAGCCTTCCAGACAGCTTCAGCTGTCTTGGAATCATTCAACTCCGCCTCCATCTCCACACGGGCTGCTCTTATTTTAATTTTCTTGGGCATAAGACTATTCTTTTCTCCACCTGATCAGGTCTCTCTCCATCTCATCGATGTGGTGCTGTAGCTCCTCCAATCTTTCAGCTAAGGGATCGGGGAGGCTGGTATGGTCTAAACTGATTCCCGGGACTCTTTCCCCTTTTCGCTTAGCTATCCTTCCCGGGATGCCCACCACCGTGCAGTCAGGTGGAACGGAGCGGATGACTACGGCATTGGCTCCCACCTGGACGTTATCGCCAATGGTGATGTTTCCCAGGATTTTGGCTCCCACTCCCACCACAACATTATTTCCCAGGGTGGGATGTCGCTTCCCTCTCTCCTTGCCCGTTCCTCCCAAGGTCACTCCCTGAAAGAGGGTGACATTGTCACCCAAGATAGAAGTCTCACCAATAACCACTCCCATTCCGTGATCGATGAAGAGTCCCTTCCCTATCTTTGCTCCTGGATGGATTTCGATTCCAGTTATATGGCGGGCCAGTTGAGAGAGAAAGCGAGAGAGGAAGGGAATTTTCATCTTTAAGAGCGCATGGGCCAGGCGGTGAAAGATGATAGCATGGAGTCCAGAGTAAGTTAGAAGAACCTCCCAGTAGCTGACAGCGGCCGGGTCTCTCTCAAAGCAGGCTCTGATCTCATGGCGGAAGATAATAGAGATGAGGAGAAATTTGAGGAGCCCGAGACCAATTAAACCCAATATTATGTAGAGAGCAATAATCATTTCTTCAATCTATCCCTTTTCGCTTGATTTGCCCTTCGTTCAAAACTGGAAAATTTTTAAGTTCTGCTCTGTCATTTTTGATTTTAACTTTTGAAATTAATCTATCATACAATTGAGTTCCAATCAAGAAAAAAATAGTTCTTGCATGTATTGAGAAAATTCTTTTCCCGCGCCAACATATAGAATTATTGCTGAACCCTCGCACTATATTTTGGGCTTTGCAAAAATCTTCCCCGACGGACTGAAAAACAATTCGAAAAAGATTTTAATTTTTTTTAAAAAATCCCCCAAAGGACTTGACAAAGATAACAGCATATGGTATATTTTCAGAAAGGAGACCACAAGATATTGATTAGACTGGAATTGTGAAGAGGAAGGAGGTGAACTCACCTATGGCCGTTAAAAAGAAGAAAAAGAAGGCCACCAAGACGAAGGCCAAGAAGAAAACCACCAAGAAGAAAGCCAAGGCCAAGAAGAAAAAGAGAAGATAGGCAAGATTGGAAGACTTCTCTCTCTGTGGCCCTCGTAAGTAGAAATCTTGCGAGGGCCTCTCTTTTTATATCAGCGTTGCTACCGCGTAAGCAGCCATTCCCTCTTCCCTTATGAGTCCCTCGGTGGTAGTTGCCTTTACATTTACTGCCTTCTTGTCCATCCGCAGAGCCTGGGCAATCCGCTCCTTCATTGCTTCAAAGTAAGGAGCCAGCTTCGGTCTTTCAGCAATAACTACGGCATCAATATT
>JAUWHM010000134.1 GCA_030605915.1 Nitrospirota bacterium
ATTCTCTGATTTCCTCCTTAATTCTCTTTATGATCTGTTTTTTGGTCAATCCTAAGGGATAACGAATGTCCAGGGTAGTCTCACAACGGCCCGGGACGATATTTGGCGCTTCTCCCCCCTTTATCTCAGCCCAATTCACCGTGCTTTTAGTGAAGGCAGAATGATAGTTTCTTCCCAGGTCAGCACTCCTGAGATGAAGCATAAAGCGAGCCATTTTCTCAATAGCATTTATCCCTTTAGCGGGACTGCTTCCATGAGCCTGTCTTCCCCGGCTTTCTAATTTTATCCAGAGTATTCCCTTCTCCCCGACCACAGCTTGGTTTATCCTTCCACCATCGGGGATAAGACAGAAGTCAGGCTTAAAACCCTCTTTGAGGAGGAGCTTGACTCCCTCTCCCGAACCCCTCTCCTCATCAGCCACTGCTCCTAAGATGATTCTGCCCTGGAAGGGGACTCCTGAGGCGATAATGGCCTTCACAGCGGCCCAACTGGCCGCATAGGGACCTTTGTTATCTACTGCTCCGCGACCGTAAATCTTCCCGCCTTTAACTACTGGACGGAAAGGATGGCTCTTCCATCCCTGACCAGGAGGGACCACATCCATATGGGCAATAATAGCTACCCGTTCGCTACGCTCAGGGTTGCCTACCTGGTTGTCCCGAGCGGAGCGAGGGGCTACAGAGGGTCTGGCTTCACCAAGTTCTCCTAAGATATTTGGTCTTTCTCGCTTCTTACCAAAAATCTTAACCTTGGCCCCTAATTCTTGCATACTAGTGACGATAATGTCTTTAGTTAAATACTCATTCCCAGGAGGGTTAATCGTCTCTTTCTCTATTAATTGAGAGGTCAAATCAATGATTTCCTGACGATTTATTCTGAACTCTGGCATCATAATAAGAGACCTTGCTCCGGATTATTATCAATTTTTCGGGGTTTACTATTCTATTTTTGGAACTCAGCTATGGCTTTCTGACAGTCGTCCACTATTTTGAAAAGTTTGGTGAGGCCGAGAAGGTCTAAGACATTGTAAACGGATGGAGTGGGGGCGACGAAAATCAGGTCTCCCTTCTCCTCCCGCACCCTTTTGGTCACTCCAATGAAAGCTCCCACTCCGGCACTGCTGATGTAGGCTAACTTCTCCATATCAATGATCAGTTTACAATGTCCTTCTTCAATTAAATCAACGAGAACCTTACGCAGGTGGGGCACCGTCTCGCCGTCTAAGGAACCTTCTGCTCTAACGATAGTGGCTAAAGTTTCCTCATCAGTGGAGGTAGAGACGTTAAATTTACTCATCTCCACTCACCTCCCTTCAACTGTTTGACCATCACCATCTCGTTATATCCTCCCTCCCTATGACAGTAAGTTACCTTATCCATTAAATTCCTTATCAGAAATACTCCCAAGCCACCGTCCCGCTCTTCAAGGATATACTTCTCTAAATGTGGCTCGGGCACTTTCTCCAAGGCGAAACTGCGTCCCCGGTCATGGAGGGTGGCGTAGAACCTATTCTCATCCAGCTTCAATTGAATATAAATCTCCTTCCCCTTATGGAACTGGTAGGCGTGTTCAATGATATTGGTGATCGCCTCATCTACAGCCAGTTTGATCTCATCTATCTGCCTTAGGCACACCCCTCGCTTTAGGAGGAACTGAGAGAGTAGTCTACGCACCTTAGCTAAGTTCTTAGTATTGCTGAGGATTTTTATCTCTTTCATCTCATGGCTCAACTTCACTCTTTCTCTCCCGCAAAGCATCTTCCACAATACCAAGCAACTCCTTCTCCTCCACTGGCTTGAGCAGTGGTCCCTGGGCTCCCAATTTCTTAGCCTCCTCCACCATCCTCTGCACTGGCTCCTTGGGATCGGTCATGACAATCACTTTGAGGTCGGGAACCAATCTGATGGCTTGATACACCTGGAACCCGCTTACCGAGGGCATCATCATATCCAGAAGGACTAAGCTAAAGGAAGCACTGGCTATTTCCTCCAGGGCCTGGTGAGCACTGCTAACGGTAGTCATCTGGTAACCGTTCCGGGTCAGAATCTTCTCTATCGATGACCTTACTTCCTGGTCATCATCCACTATTAGGATCTTCTCAGGATGGCTTCCGGGCAGGTTCCGATGCCTCTTAAGGAGAGTCTCTATCATCCTGGTCATGTCAGAAATATCAGCGTCCTTAGGAAGGAAACCGGAGATACCTAACTTATCTGCCTCCACCACGTACTTAGAATAGGGGTAACCAGTGAGCATGACCACTGGTATCTCCTTATTGAATTTTCTTATTCTGCGAAGTGTCTCCAGGCCGTCCATCTTGGGCATATCTATGTCTAAGAAAACGATGTCCGGAGGTTCCGACTTGATAATTTTGAGGGCCTCCTCCCCTCCCGAGGCAAGCTTGACCAGGTAACCTTTCGGTCGGAGACAAAGCTCCATTGATTCCAGAAAGTCTGGCTCATCGTCAACTAACAGCAGGCGGGTCATCTCTTCTCTCCCTTCTTAAGTTCACCGTAGTAAAGGTCGATAGCCTTCTCAATGGCACTTATGGTGCTCACATAAGAGACCACTCTACATCCGGTCAGCTCCTTTATGGCCTCAGCCACCTTCGTCTCCAAAGGGCTGCCACAGGCTATGGTGAGCAGGTTACCCATCTTATCAACGGGAAGGAGAAGATATTTTCTGGCTACCACTTCCTGGATCATCTTTATCGCCTCCGGGTTCATCTCGTAGTTAACTAAGGGTAGATAAGGGCAACCATATTTCTCTACAAAGTGTCCAGTCAATTCTTCTTCAGAGAGGTAGCCCAGCTCAACCAGGATCTTACCTAAGAACCCCCCCTTCTGCCTCTCTATTTCCAAGGCTTGTTTGAGCTGGCTCTTGGTAATTATTCCTTCTCTGACGAGACTTTCTCCAATCCTCTTACTGGTCATTTCCTTTTCGAGCCTTAGCCAGAAAATAAGATAGATTCTCAAGCTCTATAGCTAAGTCTACATTAACTAACTTCACCTCAGCCGGAGCGAAGATGCGAATGGGAGCGAAGTTGAGAATGGCCTTCACCCCCGCTTCAGCCAGGCGAGAAGCTACCTCTTGAGCGGCCTCGGTGGGAGCGGTGATAACGGCAATCTCTATATTTCTCTTTTTGATAGTTTCCCCAAGTTCCTCCGCATCCTGGATGGTGATATTTCCTAAGGTTCGGCCAATCTTGCGGATATTATTATCGAAGATAGCCTTTATCTTAAATCCCTGCTCCTCAAATCCCTTATAGCGGGCTAAGGCCGAACCCAAGTTTCCCGCTCCCACTAAGGCTACATTCCATGCTCGGTCTATTCCCAGGATACCGTGGATTCTCCTCTTCAGCTCCTTAACTTGATAGCCCTTCCCCGGCATGCCGAACTGACCAAAGTAAGCCAGGTCACGGCGCAGTTGACTATCTGAGTGACCAGACAGCTCAGCCAGCTCCTTAGAAGATATAGTCCTTCCATCATCTATGTCTGCTAAGATGCGGGAATATATGGAGAGCCGGGTAATGGCCATCTCTGGAATCTTCCTTCGGTACATTAAGATTTCCCCCCCAAAATAATTACTCTATCTTTTAAACCCTCTGTCATTGATATTGCCATCTCACCTCTCTCATCATCACGGACAATTATTGCCTCAATACCCTCGAGGCGGCTGGCTAATTTTAGACCTTTCTCGGACCCGAGGACGAAGAGGGCGGTGGCTAAGGCATCTGCCCTCATGGACTCCCTGGCAATAACAGTTACACTTAATGTGCCTTGTGCTGGTCTTCCGCTGGCTGGGTCAATAATGTGGCAAACCCTCTTCCCCTGCAGGATAAAATAGTTCTCGTAGTCACCGGAAGTGGCCACTGCTTCATCTTGGACTTTAACTATCCCTAACATCTCTCCTTGTTTACGAGGGTGCTTCAGGCCCACCTTCCAGAAGTCCCCGGACGGCTTACCTAAAAGATACAGGTCCCCTCCAGCGTTGACGATAGCCTGGCTTATTCCATTTTCCCTGAGCACCTCTACCGCCCTATCCACCCCATAGCCCTTAGCTGCCCCCCCTAAATCAATTTCCATTCCTTCCTTCTCAAACCTTATTGTTCCTTCCTCCTCATTCAGGGAAATGCTGCCGTAATTAACTAAGGTTAAAGCCTCTCTCAACGCTTCCTCCTCAGGAAGATGCCCCTCTTTCTCAGAGAAACCCCAAAGTTCCATCAGAGGAGAGATAGTGATGTCAAAAGCTCCATCAGTAAGTTCCCCTATTCGGATTGATTCCCGGATGACCCTTAAGGTATCCTCACTCACCTTCACTGGTCTCTTAGCTCCTTCCCGGTTCAAGATAGATATTTCACTTCCTTCCCTATACTTACTCATTAAGTTCTCTATTCTCTCTATCTCTTTAAAGGCCAACCCTATAGCTTCTCTGGCCTTAGCTTCTTCTTTACCCTTAATGGTGATCTGGACCGTCGTTCCCAATAGGAACCTGCTCTCCTTGATGAGTGGCTTCTGGCAACCAGCAAAAAAAACCCCACACCACAGAGCACATAGGACACAGAGGATGACAGACCTGCCTGGCGGCAGACAGGGAACACCGACCTGCCTGGCGGCAGACAGGGATTTTTTAAAATATAATTTTTTTCTCTCTAACCTCATTGTCCCATCTCCCTAATTACTTTTATCACAAAATCATCTGGAAAGCAAGGGGGTTTTAAATTTCTTGTCTCCTGCACCTACTCTGTGGTAAGATAAAGGTGATGAGCTTGAAGGTCTATAATACGCTTACCCGCACAAAAGAGGAGTTCCTTCCCTTAGAGGAAGGGAGGGTGGGGATGTATGCCTGCGGGGTAACCGTTTACGATGAATGCCATTTGGGGCATGCCCGGGCCTATGTAGCACTGGACGTCATCCGCCGTTATTTAGAATATAAGGGCTATCAGGTTAACTATATCCAGAACTTCACCGATGTGGATGATAAAATAATTGCTCGGGCTCGAGAGATGAGGAAGAACGAGGAGAAAGATTTGAAGGAATTCTGCAAAGAGATTGCTGACAAGTATACCAAGGCGTATTTCGAGCAGATGGATAAACTGGCTGTTAAGAGGGCAACTCAATATCCCAGGGCAACCGAGCATATCGGGGAGATGATAGAGCTTACGGAAGGGCTTATCAGGAAGGGATATGGCTACGAGATAGATGGAGATGTCTTCTTCCAGGTGGGAAAGTTTAAGGACTACGGGAAACTTTCTCACCGAAAACTGGACGAGATGAGGATAGGCTCCCGGGTGGAGGTGGATGAACGAAAGCGAAGTCCCTTAGACTTTGCCCTCTGGAAGTGCTCTAAGGAGGATGAACCATCCTGGGATAGCCCCTGGGGGAAAGGTAGACCGGGCTGGCATATAGAGTGTTCAGCTATGTCCATGAAATACTTGGGAGAGAGTTTTGATATGCATGCCGGAGGTCAGGACCTCATCTTTCCCCATCATGAGAATGAGATAGCTCAATCTGAAGGCTATACTGGAAAACCATTTGCCAGGTATTGGCTCCACAATGGTTTCGTTACCATAAATCGGGAGAAGATGTCTAAGTCCCTGGGGAACTTCTTCACTCTCAGAGAGATATTCCAGATGTATGACCCCCGGGTGGTGAGATTGTTTCTCCTGTCCACTCATTACCGTAAGCCCATAGATTTCAGTGATGATAAACTGAATAAGGCTAAGAGGAGTCTGGAAAGGATAGAGAACTGTCTTCGGGAGGTGGAAAGGAAGCAACATCCCCCCTCACCGTACCCTCTCCCCTCTGGCGAGAGGTCTCTAAAAGCGACTCGCCGTGGCGAGACTAAAGGTGAGGGGCTAAAAGAGAAGATGGACTCTGATAGAAAGAGATTCGAGGAAGCTATGGATGATGACTTTAATACAGCCGCCGCCCTGGGAGTGATCTTTGATTTAGTGTCCAGGACTAATAATTGGCTGGATAAAGGGGATTTATCTTCAGTGGCCAGGGCCGCTCCCGAGCTAAGGGATTTTTGTCAGGTCCTGGGATTGAGCCTTGAGAGGGGCCAGGAGGTAAGATTAGCGCAAGAGCTAATGAGACTAATCAAAGACAGAGAAGAAGCTCGCCGAAAGAAAGATTGGGTCAAAGCCGATGCCATCCGGGCTAAACTGATGCAAGAAGGGATTATCCTGGAAGACCGTCCGCAAGGGACCACCTGGCGCCGGGGCAGAGGAGAATAATATGGAGTTCTTAAGGGCAATAACCATCGGGACCTCGAAGAGCGATATGGAAAAGAGTTCTCAGGCAGGAAGAGCTAAAAATGCAGTTCGAAAAATTACTCGGTGATTTTAACGGAGTCGGCGATGAGCTCACCTCTGGATGAGAAGAAGATTCTCAATTTAGAATCTCTACTGATAAAGGAAGCCTTCCTTGAGAAAAAAACCTTTTCAAAGGAAGATAGAGAAAAAATTAAAAGTATCCGTGGGTTCTACTATCTCTCTATGGAGAAAGCACCGAGCAGCATCCTTCTCATGGCCAACCATGATGGTGATAGAGTCTTGGTGATATTCTACCGCAAAGACTCAACCAGCAGTATCAGTCACAAATTTCAAGGGCGTTTCCTAAAAGGGAAATACCTCAATGTCATGGTCTGCCCATTCACTCATGGCAACGCCTGCGCCTTAAGAGAGATATTCCCTTACACGGCACCGGTGGTTATAGGAAAAAGAGCTGCCTTCGGAATGGGTTATCGTGCTCCCTGGGGGTTGGGCAATGTCGCTCAAGCTATGCTTGCCAGAGAACTGAATGTTACGGTGATGCTGGCTCAACAGTCAGCCCGGGAGGTACACAGAACGGGAAGAGGCTTTAGAGATGTTTTAGACCGGGCTACCTGGTCAGCCTTTGAAGTTCATCTGAGTACCGGGTGGGGAGCTGATGCAGACCATCTGAAGACAGAGGAAGATGTGAGTGAGGCTGTTGAGGCTGGATACACCTACTTCACCTACGACCCGTCGGATAAGATCAGGAATGAAGTTGGAGGAACGAAGATTGAGGAGTTAAAGGAAGACGAAATTGAAACGGCCTTCAATGACGCTGTCCCGGATGAGAGCGAAAGGACTCGACTTCTAAAGCGCTATCAGAACCGTCCCTTGAATATACCGGAAGTTTCCTGTAGTTTCCTCCCAGAAGATGTGATGAGAATTGCCGTTAAATATTATCAAGCGCTTCAATGCGTTTCCCGGTTGTACAGATTGACAAGCAAGCTGAAGGGAAAGGAACCCTTCGAGACCGAGGTATCCATTGATGAAACGGATGCGGAGACTACTTTGGCGGCCCAGATTTTCATCACCGCCGAGCTAAAACGGATGAGAGTTGAATTTGCAGGATTGGCACCTCGCTTCCCCGGTTTTTTTGAAAAAGCGATTGACTACTATTCAGCAAGAGAGCCTTCCACCGGGCAGAAGAGAGCAGACCTTCAGCAATTCGAGAAAAGACTTAAGGAAATTGTGGCTGTTGCCAGACACTTCGGATACAAAATCTCAGTTCATACAGGAAGTGATAAATTTCTCATATATCCTGTTCTTGGGAAGATAGCCAGAGGAATCCTCCATGTGAAGACAGCCGGGACAACATACCTTGAGGAGTTGAAAGTTATTGCCAGGCATAACCCTGAGCTTTTCAGAGAAATCTACCTTTTCTCTCGGAAGCAATTTGAGAAGGACCGAGCAACCTATCAGCTTTCAACAAACCTGGATAACATACCTGACCTCTCCCATCTTGGTAGAGGACAAATAGCTGAACTGCTTGATTCAAAGTCAGGAAACGATGATTTACGCCAAGTCATGCATGTAACTTACGGTTCTGTTCTAACAGGCAGAAAGGAAGATGGGGGTTTGCTTTTCACCGACCGATGCTCAAGAATTTTAAACGAGAACGAGCCTGAACTGTTTGCCACTGTCGGTGCCCACCTGAGACACCATATCAAGCAACTCGGTTTAGACACGAGGAGGTCTTAAATGGAGAAGTCCTGTAATGAGTACATGAATCTTGGGATTGTGCATTTTATGGCCTTTCCAGAAACTATCAAAGGAGAAGGCCCGATTCTGGAGACTCTCAGGAAGATAGTGGAAGATGAATTCTTTAAGGCTATAGAGATTACCTGGATCAAGGATGAAAAGGTTAGAACCCAAGCCAGGGACC
>JAUWHM010000115.1 GCA_030605915.1 Nitrospirota bacterium
GAGCAGATGACCTAAAAGTATCAATCTTCAGCTCCTCCAGACATATCTTCACCTCTATTTCTTTCGCCTCAGGGAGAACAGCCACAGTGACAGTTGAAGTGTGAATCCTACCTTGCGATTCAGTAGCCGGAACCCTTTGAACTCTGTGTACTCCCCCTTCATATTTCAGTCTGCCGTGAGCTCCCTTTCCTTCCACCCCAAAGATGATCTCTTTAAATCCTCCTCTCCCGGTGGGATGACTATTCATCACCTCCACTTTCCAGCCCTTTCCTTCCGCATATCTACAATAGAGGCGGAAGAGATCGCCAGCGAATAGACTGGCTTCTTCGCCCCCTGTGCCCGCTCTGATCTCAACCATAGCCGCTCGCTCTTCGTCCGGCCTTTCCGGCCGCAGGAGCGATTTTAACTCCACTTCCAGCTCGGCCTTCCTCTTCTCCAGCCCCTTCAGTTCGCTGTGGGCCAGACTGATAAACTCCTCATCCTCATTTTTTTCCCCCAAGATAGATTTTGATTCCTCCATCTGCTTCAGCACCTGTTTATAGTCATGGAATCTGTCAACGGCCTCCTTCAGCTGGCCATGTTTGCGAACATATTCATCGTATCTAGCCCGATCGCTGATGACTTCGGGATCAGCCAATAGCTTCTCCAGCCGACTGAGCTCATCTTCCATCGCCTGAAGTTTGTCAAATGTAATCTCTTCCATTACAGCCCGTACTTCTTCCGGAACCGCTCCACCCGCCCGGCGCTATCCATCAACTTCTGCTTGCCCGTGTAGAAGGGATGGCATTTGGAACATATCTCCACTCTGATATTTTGTTTGGTGGAGCGGGTGTGGATAACCTCACCACAGGCACATGTAATAGTCGTCTCCTTATACACTGGATGGATATCCTTTTTCATAAAAAATCCTCCCTTCACGATTTTATCGTACCGGCCTTCGCTTGCCTACGGCACTGCCTGAGAATCGGCACTGTTTCACCGTGCTTACGGCTGTGCAGCACTCTTACGTGTGGCCAGTACTATTTTACCGTATTAGCGAACTTTTGACTACTACTTCTCCATCGCTTGGTCCAATACCTTCAAGAACTCAGCATTCGTCTTTGTCTTCTTCAGCCTCTCAGTGAGCAGTTCCATCGTCTCTGTGATGTTCATGGAAGCTAAAACCTTTCGCAGGAGCCAGACTTTATTGAGCTCGTCCGAGGGTAAAAGCAGCTCCTCCTTCCTGGTAGAGGAACGCTCAATATTAATAGCCGGGAAGAGACGCTTCTCCACCAGGCGCCTATCCAGATGAAGCTCCATGTTTCCGGTGGCTTTAAATTCCTCGAAGATGACATCGTCCATCCTACTTCCTGTATCTATTAGGCAGGTAGCTATTATGGTCAGGCTTCCTCCTTCCTCAATGTTTCGAGCTGTTCCAAAGAAGCGCTTCGGTTTAGTCAGGGCATTAGAATCCACTCCTCCGGTGAGAATCTTGCCGCTGTGTGGGGCGATGACATTGTGAGCTCGGGCTAAACGGGTCAAACTATCAAGTAGTATAACCACATCCTTCTTATGCTCGCCCAAACGCTTTGCCTTCTCAATGACCATCTCAGCTACCTGAACATGGCGTTCGGCTGGCTCATCAAAGGTGGAGCTTATCACCTCGCCCTTCACCGAACGCTTCATCTCGGTAACCTCCTCCGGCCTCTCTGAAACGAGCAGAACGATGAGAACAGCCTCGGGATGATTGGTAGTGATGCTATTGGCAATCTTCTGGAGAAGCACCGTCTTGCCTGCCCGGGGAGGAGAGACGATCAACCCCCGCTGCCCCTTGCCGACAGGAGTAATGAGGTCCATCACCCGCATAGAGATTTCACCTGGGACAGTCTCCAATTTGAAGCGCTCTCCTGGGAAAATAGGAGTGAGGTTGTCAAAGAGAATCTTCTCTTTCTCAACTTCAGGATCCTCATAGTTAACTGCTTCCACCCGAATCAGGGCAAAGTAGCGCTCTGTGTCCTTGGGGGGCCTTATCTGGCCGGAGATGATATCTCCGGTGGTCAGACTGAACTTACGAATCTGGGAGGGGGAGACATAGATGTCATCCGGACCAGGAAAGTAATTATAATTGGAGGAGCGTAAGAATCCGAATCCCTCAGACAGTATCTCTAACACTCCCTCCCCGAAGATGAGACCGTTCTTCTCCGTCTGGGCTTGCAATATTTTGAAGATGAGTTCCTGCTTCTTCAGGGTTCTGAACTCAGTGATGTTAAGGTCTTTGGCCACCTTGCGTAGTTCCGATATGGTTATCTCCTTCAATTCCCTAATATCCATAGCTAACCTCCCGTTACAGTTCCAGGGACAGTCCCCTCATACTTGTTTATCCGTTTCCAAATTTCCCTAACCTGTCTTGCGGTTTCCTCTAAATTTCCATCATTTCTAATCACATAGTCACCTAAGGGCTCCTTATCCCTCAAAGGCATCTGAGAATCAATCCGTCTTATAGCCTCCACTTCAGTCAATCCGCTCCTGCGCAATCGCACAATCTGAGTCCTCCTGCTGGCAGTTACCACCACTAACTTCTCTACAAGGGAAACCAAATTAGCCTCTATGAGAAGAGGAACATCAATGATAATAGCTGATAGCTCGGGGCTCGGGGCTGATTGCTGCTTTTTTACGCTTGCAGCACTCTTACGTGTCTTTGCTACTGTCCCCTCGATTATCTCGATGACCCTGGGATGGATAATTTTCTCAAGTTTCTTTCGTTTTCTTTGGTCAGCGAAGACGATTCTGCCCAGCCTTCTTCTATTGATAGACAGGTCCTTATTTAAGATACCCTCGCTTGCCGCACTCTTACGTGTCCCGAACTCATCCACCACTCGTTGCCAGATGGCGGTCTTCGGCTTAACCACCGAATGAGCAATTCTGTCAGCATCAATGACCTTCCCACCCAGGTGACCAAACATCCTGGCCACGGTGCTCTTCCCGCAAGCTATCCCACCAGTTACGCCAATTACCAGCATCTCACTTCTTGACCAAGCTCACATTATCAATCCAGACAGGACCTTCGCCGTTGATATGAAATTCTAATGTACAACCTATTGTCTTACCTAATTTCTTCTTTAACTTTTTATCCTTAATCTTAGGCGGTTTGAATTTGCCGGTTACCTTTTTCCAGGAAGAACCGGCTCTAAATTCACCGCTCGCTCCCCAACCACCTTCAAGAGTGCGATATGTCCTCCGACCATCAACTATAGCCCGTTCCGAGGCACCACCATACGATACCCGCCATGTACCGCTGGCATTTTTTCCCTTAACATAAAAGGTCAACTCGTATCTTACATCCCGCTCAAGGGCTTTCCCAAGTCTGCCCGCTATTGCGGTCGCCCCCGCATAGTCATCATAACAAATAACCTTAAGGCTATATTTACCGGAATAGGCATCCTCATCAGCCATAATCTGGTAAGCACCCCGTCGGGCCATTGTGTGGTAGCTCCGGCTGTCCTGCGTCCAACTTGACGGAATTGCTACATCCTTATAAACGTCAGTCCCTTTCAGAACTTCTGGCTGAGCAAATTTAGGTTCCTTATTTGTTCCTTGATTAACAATAAGATGAATGTATCCGGAGGAATTCCCGCAGACGATATCCCAATCTCCATCCTCATCCCAGTCCACTACGAAGGGGGTTGACATCGAACCAACGTCTATTTCCCGCCCGTTATCGGCTTTGAGGCGCCCGGCATATTCTAAGACTGTAACTTTTTCTTTATCCAGAGTGCGCCTCTTCACGCTTACGCTGAGATAAAGATTTATGTGTCCATTTTCATCTCCCACAACCAGGTCTAAATCCCCATCCCCATCAACTACGCAGGGAGTAAGATGCATCCTGCCCTCCCCATAAGCTAAGTATTGCCTGCTTCCCTTCTTAAACTTGGGATTGCGGTCGGTGCCACCATTAAGGTACACATAGACACTATTGGCTGAGTAAGTGCCCTCTCCTAAAATAAGGTCTTTCTTCCTATCCCCATTCCAATCGGCAACCGCCGGAGCAGAAAATTGTCCGATGTCCAATCTACCTTTACCAAGTTGGATAAACTCTGCCCCATCAAATTCCAACTCCCTTATGCCTCCCTTATTCCTCAGGAAACAAACCCATCCCCCCCTCGACCCAAAGACGATGTCCTGCTTACGATCGCCGTTCCAGTCTACAACTACCGGCTTTATATGGTAGTCAAAGCGTCGCTTGATAAATTTCCCCGTGGTGAACTGAGGAGATTCATTCGTTCCGGAATTTAAATAATACCAGAGCATCCAATCCCTGTCCCCGCAGATTATATCCTTCAGACCATCTCCATTGATATCGGCTACCACTGGAGCGGAGTGGCTTATTACCTTCAAGCGATTAGAGCTATCCACTCCATCCCATAGATTTTCCACTCTCCCCAGTCCTCCCTCAAAATCTCCATTGGAGACGAGATTGGTTTTTTCCTCTTGAGAATAAACATGCAGACACAGGCAATCTATAAGCAATCCCATTGCCATAACCAGGGAAAATCGATTCATAACTCCTCAGCGTGTTAGGAGATAAGCGATGATATTAATTCCTAATTTATAAGCATCATCAACGCTTTCTTGATTGAGATTTTCGTATTTAATGTAGCTGCCGCCACTTATATTATGTTGCCAATGTGGTCCCCAGATGTGCTGCCAATTTTCATCAAGGGAATTATCCACATTGCCATTACTATTGAACCGGGTCTCCCAGAAATCACCGTAATCATTCAGGGTATAGATTATGACTACTCTCCTGTCAATTTTAACTATTTCTATAGGGTCATCCCTCCAGTTCATCCCGGTCGGGACCCCCTTGAGCTTGTAAAATGAAGTAAAAATGGGATGGGTAGTGAATCCATTAGTCGAGCGGATGGTTTCAAATCTTCTATCAGGAAGGACTCTCTTCATCTCCCGGCGAAAAGCAAGATCAAAGCGAGACCTTCGTCCAGGCAATCCATTATCGGCCCAGACCAGACCTCCCTGCATCAGATAGAGCCTTAAGTTCTTAACTTCCTCTTCAGTAAGGCGAAAATCCTTGGTTCCGGTGAAATAGACGAATGGACACTTAAATATCTCTTTTGAACTGACACTTACGACCTTAGGCACTTCGTTCGCCTTAACATTGGAACGCCGTTTCATCTCTCTCATTAGATTAGGTAACGCAGTGGGGTCTTTATTCCAGTCACCACCCCTATACCGGGCCAGAACTGGGGTGAAGACAGCTTTTACCTGCTTACCTCTGCCAGAAACCTTAAATTGCTTAGCAAACTTGCGCCAGGTTCGCCGCCTCTCGGCCCTCTTTTCAGCCACGATGCGTTTTGCCTCCACTCGCTTCCTTTCCACTAACTTAACTTCCCTGGGTTTCACCTTGGCCATCCTGGTAAACTCACGAGCCTTAACTGGTTTCTTAACCATAATCCTCTTTTTGACCCTGGGAACTTTCTTGATGTGAGCTGGAACCTCAGTGATTACCCTTTTCTCCTTTCGCTCTATTCTCTTCGGGGCTATTTCCCTTGGACCGGTCTCCACTCTCCCCTTGAAGAGTATCTCCCTGGTAACGCCAGGAAACATAAGTCTGGAGCCAAAAATGAGAATGAAGATGAGGTGGAGCAAGATAGCTGCCAGCCAATATTGGTAAGCTTTGACTTTCCTTGCTTTCTTTATGACCCTCTTTGCGAGCGTTTTTAATTTGATAGACTTAGCCATTCCAATCCCATCTTATCCAGATGAGGCGTAGAAGGAGATGTTGCTGACCCGGCTGGCGGCACAGGCACTGAGGACATCCACAACCCGGCCGTGCTTGACACCATCACCGGGCTGGATGATAACTGCCTGCTCCTTTCCGAAGACGTCCACCAGTCTGGTCAACATATCCCTTAAAGTGGGCAAATCCTTGGAGCTGGGCGAATCATATTCCCGGTCATTTACCACTATGCCTCCATCGTTCAAAATCTCTATGATTACCTCATCCGGAATGGCTACCTGTGTGGTAGCCGCTGCCTCCACCGGCAGATTTACCTTCATCTCCGTCTCAGCCGGATTAAAGGTGGTGGCGCACATGAAGAATATGATCAACTGGAAGATGATATCGACCATTGGGGCCAGTTGTAACTCTGGCTTCTCTTCTGCTCCCCTTGGAAAACGCATCTTTACCTCCGCTATGTCTTTGGCTCTTCCTGATAAGTGGCGAAGGAAACATCCCAGATATCGGCCCGGGCACAGGCATCCATCACTTTAACTATCTCCTTGAAGTTAGTATCTCTATCTCCCCGAATGTAGACCTTCAGCTGGCCATCCACTTTGGCTCGTTCAAAGAAAGAGGGAAGCTCCTCCACTTGATACTGATCTGGGAGAATAGAAATGGTCCCATCCGGGTAAATGTTTACTACAACTTCTGCTGCCCCTTTCTTCTCTCTTGAATGCTCAGCGAGGGGTAGCCTTATATCCTCAGCCACAACCAATTTACTTAAGGTGGTCACACACATGAAGAATATTATGAGCTGAAAGATGACATCAATCATGGGAGCCATCTGAAAGCCTATTTCCTCTTCCTCAGCCTCTCTTTTAAATCTCATCTCTTCCCCCTAAGATGTAGTGTAGGGGCTCGTCCCCGTTCTCCACACCCATAAAGGGTTACACTACAGAATCTGCTTTAACAGAGCATTGATTTATCCGTGCTCATCCGTGGCTAACTCTTGTCTCCAGGTTTCGGGCCGTAGAGGCCATCTATGAAATCGGTGGAAAAACCCTCAATGGCCACTGTTATCCCCTGCACCCGGTGTTTAAAGATGAAGTAGGCGAGCATAGCTGGTATGGCAACCATCAATCCACTGGCCGTGGTTATCAAGGCCTCGGAAACACCTTGAGCCAGGAGCGATGGTTTGCCTGTCCCGACGACGACGATCTGCTGAAATGCACGAATCATCCCGGTAACCGTGCCCAATAACCCTAACATTGGTGATACAACGGCAACTATAGACAGCCAGGATATCTTGCGCTGCATGGAAAGCACTTCTCTGGAGCCAATATCGCTTACTGTCTCCTCGACCACCTTGCGCCCATGTCCCACCTTCTCTAAAGCACCAAGGACTATTCTGGACACAGGATTAGCTGCCCCGGTGCCGCATAAGTTTTTCACCTTAGCAATATCGAGCTTCTTCTCTTTGATAATCTCTTTGATACCCTTTTTGAACTCCTCTGGCACCACTTTTTTAAACTGAAGAGTGAGAGCATGTTCTATAGTCAGGGCGACCACAGCCACTGAACCCAACAAAATGGGCACCATAAGCATACCCCCGGCTTTTATCAGGCCCAGGAAGGTCATTCCCGCAGCTTCCTCCGCACCTTCCTCCTGTCCATAGCTGCTTGTACCCGTAAGGGTGATGGAAACGGCTGCTATAGATACTGCCATTAGCATCATATAAACGCATATTCTCTTTATTAAAGACCTCGCCATCCTTAACCTCCTTTCTCTACCACTGAATACACCCCTCACCTTAATCTCGCCACGGCGAGTCGCCTCTGGAGACCTCTCCCCCCGGGGGAGAGGGAAGGGTGAGGGGAATTCCTTTCAGCCTTTCCTCTGCCATTTTTGCATATTCGCTCTTAGGGTATTTCTCCATCAGCTCCTGGTAGGTAGCTTTGGCTCGCTTGAGGTCACCCAGCCTCTCATAACACAGACCGCTTGAGAAAATGGACTTCTTCACCCAATCCTCAAAGTCATAGTAAAGGACAACCACCTTCAGATAGGAGACAAGAGCTTCCTCAAATTCACCTTGCTTAAAATAACAGTTCCCCAGTCCATATAATGCTCGGGCGGCTATCGGGGGGCTTAACACCCCCCCCTGGTGGCTCATTAAAGCTTGATAGACCTCTATTGCCTTCTCATATTCCTTCTGCTGGTAGAGGGCGTGAGCCATACCTAATTTAGCCCGATAGGCAAAATCCGTCTGGGGACGGAACTTGAGAAGCTCCCTGTAGGCATCTAAAGCATCCGCCCATCTCCTCAGATTGAGATTTGATTCGCCGACCCAGAACTGAGCTTTCTCACCCCAATCGTAATTGGTATATCGTCTGGTTACCTCCTGGTAAAGCCTTAAAGCCTTTTCATAGTCTCCCTTCTTATAGGAGGCAGTAGCCAGGGCAAAAAGCTCTGGCTCCTCCAATGAGATGCTGGCTACCTCCTCCTGTTTCAAGGTAACAGTGCCCTTGCCACCGGCCAGCTCTACGGCAACTCCACTCCCATCGTCCTTAACTACCTTTCCTTTTAAGATCGCTCCCGTTTTTAGAGTTACTTCATCTTCTGACCAAGCGTTAAAGGAGAATACACGTAAGAGTGCTGCAAGCGAAAGAAGCACTATGAGTAAAACTCTATTCCTCATCCGCTGCCTCCTCCAAGCAACTTAAGTCTTTCTTCACCTCTTTTTGCATAGTCACTCTTTGGGAATTCATTGACTAATTTCTCATAGGTCTCCCTGGCCTTCTCCTTTTGACCCAAGCCTTCATAGGCATGGCCAGCCCCAAGGTAAGAGCGAGCTACCCAATCCTTATAGTGGCTGTAAAGGATGAGAACTCGCTGGTAGTAGAGAGCAGCTTTCTGATAATCTCCCTCTTCAAGGTAACAATCCCCTGTCCGATAGAGAGCCTCAGCCGCCGGCTCTCCTCGCCATCTTGCGATAACTGCCTCAAAGGTGTTGATTGCCTCCTTATACTTCTCCTCGCCTTGCAGGCAGCGGGCCAGACCCAAATTGGCTGGACCCTCAAATTTCGTGCCCGGGAAAGTTCGAAGTAGCCTCTGGAAGAACTCACGGCTCCTTGCCCACTCATTCATATTAAGGTAGGCCTGCCCTAAGCTATATTGAACTTCCTCAGTTAGGGATTCTTCCGAATACTGGTTCAATATCTTTTCATAAAACTCAGCCTCCCTGCGGTAGTCACCTGAGTAGTGAAAGCACTTAGCTAAGGTCCAGTAGCCAAGAGGGGAGAGCTTGAGGCCAGAGT